>NZ_PNDY01000069.1:0-348 GCF_005886645.1 Pseudoalteromonas sp. S408
TATCGAAAATCTTCAAGAAAAGTAGCCACGAAAGTTGACCTAAGCGCTGTGCATCTCCATCTACACCTGCATCTTTACGCATTATATTTTGAATTGATTTTATTATCGAAGAAGATGTTGCCATTACTAAATACTACCTATTAAATTTAGGGCGCTATGATATCAATAAGCTTCATTGCTATAAATAAACTATGCCTGCTTTTCTTCTTCTACAGAGTAGATCTCATCTTCTAAATCTCTTAACGCCGTTAAGTAGTCTTCTTTACCGTCAAAAAATTCTCTAAATATTTCACGCTTTGTACCAAGATCAGAGAGAGGCTCTACTTTAAGAATATTATTGTCTTCGAT
>NZ_PNDY01000070.1:0-269 GCF_005886645.1 Pseudoalteromonas sp. S408
CTCCAATTGCTTTTCCTATAGCAAAGGCTTCTTTTGCAGACTCCCATAAACGATCAGCAGTATAATTGAATAATGCATCTACGGTATCAATACCATGTTCTGCCAGCCGTGCTAAATATAAATTACATCCAAATTGTTTGGCAATATTTCTATGAACCGGATTGCCCTCTTCTTGGCTAGCACTAAATCCATGCAAATAAACAATGGCATAATTTGTTTTTTGTTTCAATGTATCGTTTGCCCAAACAATTCTTGCTTCATTGTTCTCT
>NZ_PNDY01000071.1:0-337 GCF_005886645.1 Pseudoalteromonas sp. S408
GGGGGCGGGGGCGGGTGGGGGGGGGGGCGGGGTTTAGGGGGGTGGGCGGCGGGGAGGGGGCGGGGCGGGGGGCGAGCGGCGGGGGGCGGGACCGGGGGGGGGGGGGGGGGGAGTGAGGGGGGGTGGGGCGGGGGGGGGGGGGGGGGGGGGGGGGGGGGGGGGGGGGGGGGGGGGGGGGGGGGGGGGGGGGGGGGGGGGGGGGGGGGGGGGGGGGGGGGGGGGGGGGGGGGGGGGGGGGGGGGGGGGGGGGGGGGGGGGGGGGGGGGGGGGGGGGGGGGGGGGGGGGGGGGGGGGGGGGGGGGGGGGGGGGGGGGGGGGGGGGGGGGGGGGGGGGGGG
>NZ_PNDY01000072.1:0-322 GCF_005886645.1 Pseudoalteromonas sp. S408
GGGGGGGGGGGGCGGCCGGGGGGGGGGGGAGGGGCGGGGCCCGGGGGAGTTTGTTGTAAAGTTTTTGTAAATTGTGGGGAAAAAAGAGTGTAAAAATGAGGGAGTCGTAGTAGAGGAGGACGGGGGGGGGGGGTGGGGGTGGGAGAGGGGGGAGAGTAAAAAGTATTTAAGATTTTGGTTTTTATGGTTGTAAAAAAAAACAGAAAAAAAAAAAAAAAAAAAAAAATGTTAAATGGAGGGGGATGGGGGGGGGGCGCGGAGAGTTAATAAAATATAAATAAAAGTAATAAAAATTTAAAGAATAATAAAAAAAAAAGAATAT
>NZ_PNDY01000073.1:0-353 GCF_005886645.1 Pseudoalteromonas sp. S408
GGGGGGGGGGGGGGGGGGGGGGGGTGTGGGGGGGGGGGGGGGGGGGGGGGGGGGGGTGGGGGGGGGGGGGGGGGGGGGGGGGGGGGGGGGGGGGGGGGGTGGGGGGGGGGGGGGGGGGGGGTGGGAGGGGGGGGGGGGGGGGGGAGGGGGGGGGGGGGGTGGGGGGGGGGGGGGGGGGGGGGTGGGGGGGGGGGGGGGGGGGGGGGGGGGGGGGGGGGGGGGGGGGGGGATTGGGGGGGGGAGGTTGTTTTTTGGGGGGGGGGGGGGGGGATTAAAAAAAAAAATGGGGGGGGGGGGGGGGGGGGGGGGGGGGGGGGGGGGGGGGGGGGGGGGGGGGGGGGGGGGGGGGGGGG
>NZ_PNDY01000074.1:0-330 GCF_005886645.1 Pseudoalteromonas sp. S408
GTGGGGGGGGGGGTGGTGGGGGGGGGTTGGGGGGGGTGGGGTCTTGCGGGGGGGTGAGGGCGTGGGGGGTCTGGGGGGGGGGCGGGGTGGGGGGGGGGTGGGGCGGGGGGGGGGGGGGTTCGGGGGGGGGGTGGGGGGGGGGGGGGGGGGCGGGGGGGGGGGGGGGGTGGGGGGGGGGGGCGGGGGGGGGGGGGGGTGCGTTGGGGGGGGGGGGCGGGGGGGGGGGGGCGGGGGGGGGGGGGGGGGGGGGGGGGGGGGGGGGGGGGGGGGGGGGGGGGGGGGGCGGGGGGGGGGGGGGCGGGCGGGGGGGGGGGGGGCGGGGGGGGGGGG
>NZ_PNDY01000075.1:0-293 GCF_005886645.1 Pseudoalteromonas sp. S408
CTGCATAATAGCTCGACCGTCGTCTAATTGCTCACCCCCTTGACCTGTAAACTCATGGTATTGGGTCGTCCCACCAAGCAAAACCAGAGAGTTAGAGCCTGCTACCTGCGCGCATACAAAGCCGTTGGCATCATTTGCTAGAATATTGGCTAATTGCATAACTACGGCTTGGCTGAAACCGCTTATATTGTTATGGCCTAGAATCGCATTTGAAGCATTTAGGATATTGGTCAGCCCTTCACTTTGAGCCTCGAGCTCACAGATCTGTTGGAAAGAGCGTAACGCAGTCATCA
>NZ_PNDY01000076.1:0-242 GCF_005886645.1 Pseudoalteromonas sp. S408
CAGCGTTTTATAGTTCAGCCAGGTGAGTTAGAAAAAGCCATTATGACCGTGGCTGGTGGGCAAAGTGGTCACCCACTTTCACCTTTCTATCGCAGTGGCTTTGAAGAGTATGCACAAGGCGAGAATACGCCGTTATTACCACAAGTTTTAACTCACGAAATCACGTTCACACCACAGCCATAAATAGTGAGGGGTTATATTTTTATCTCTTTATTGTGTTATAAATAGGCACAGTACTGGAC
>NZ_PNDY01000077.1:0-329 GCF_005886645.1 Pseudoalteromonas sp. S408
AATATCTTCCCCATAATCATTATTATGAGAGAGCGCCACTTCAATATCTTCCCCCTTTAAATGAATAATGGGGTAACGTAATTCATCAGGATTTGTTTTACGTTGTAACAAATCGAGTAAGCCATGCTTACTTAGGTATTTTTTCCCATTAAAATTTATTGCAAGCCCCGCGTTGAGATAACAATAATTCCAAATCTGATTTTCCAGATACTCGTGTATGTAATGAAAATTACGAAACACCGAATCATCGGGCGTAAAATAAACTTCCGTACCATTGGGTTCTTTGGTAGCAGTTTCTTTATGCTCTTTGATCAGCACCCCTTTTTCAA
>NZ_PNDY01000078.1:0-368 GCF_005886645.1 Pseudoalteromonas sp. S408
TGTCGGTAGCCTACCAAAATGATAAGATCGACCATAAAATTCCGA
Organism: Pseudoalteromonas sp. S408; assembly: GCF_005886645.1. Lineage (NCBI taxonomy): Bacteria > Pseudomonadati > Pseudomonadota > Gammaproteobacteria > Alteromonadales > Pseudoalteromonadaceae > Pseudoalteromonas > Pseudoalteromonas sp. S408. The sequence goes on from NZ_PNDY01000078.1 coordinate 46, forward strand.
TTGGGTCTATCAAATCTAATATGGGTCATCTTACTGCGGCAGCAGGTGTAGTGGGACTTATTAAATCTACACTGATACTGCATCATAAACAACTGGTTCCATCCATCAATTATACCAAACCAAATCCGGAAATAAATTTTCAAGCATTACCATTTGAAATTATTACCGAATTAAGACGTTTGGCCGATGATAAAAATTTGTATGCCGGTATAAGTTCTTTTGGTGTGGGTGGTACAAATGTGCATGCGGTGATTGCATCTTATAAAAGACCGATAATAGAGGATTATACAGCCGATGATGATGAAGAAGTATTAATTTGTTTA
>NZ_PNDY01000008.1:0-69530 GCF_005886645.1 Pseudoalteromonas sp. S408
AGAAAGCCCGATTCGAAAGAGTCGGGCTTTTTTACGTCTATAGAAAAGTAAAATTAAGCATTTTCTTCTCTAAAGCGAAGCGCCTCTTTGTGAACAGTGTTTTGGCTATTGAATGCATTGAGCGATGGTAGTGCAACATTTCACTGTGACTTTTCACCGCGGTGGGCATCACAATATTCTACTTTGTAGCGCACCGACTTCAAATAAGCGAAACCCATTACAGCAATGTGGTGTTTTTTTTACTGTTTGGGATAAAGTAAACACCAAGCTACGATCCACTCCTCAAAGATTTTAATCAGCGTAAAAATTAAGTTAGTTATATCCAGTGCTTAGAGCATAAGCTTTTACATTTTGTTATACGTATTATTCTTTACATCTCTTCTCATTTTGTTGCAATTTCATTCTTGGCTTACTAAGTGAGCTGTGTAAGACTACTGATGTTAATTTAGTAAATCAGGTGACATGAATGTCGAATAGTAAAGTTTGGAAACTTATAGGCCTGTTTTGTTTGTTTACGGTGCTTGTAGGATGTCAATCTAAAGAAGAGCAACTGCAACAAACAATCCAAGAGTCTATAAAAAAGGCGGATACTGAGCTATCGCAGTTAGGTAGTGCGCTAGATAATGGCAGTATACGCAATGCTGTATTACTCAAAGAGTATGGTGCGCTTCTAAAAAAACAACAGCCAGAACTTGCAAATGTTGTTGATGTAATTACCTTAGATGCCTCTCGCCAAGGTGCACTTTATAGTGGTTTATCACAGCGACTTAAAGAGATTAAAAGTACCTACTTAATTCCTCCATATGAAGATACTTTACACAGTATCGATCTTTTACGCGAAGCAGCAAAGCCAACTTTGTTTTCTGATGCGTTAACCGATCCTGTAAATATGCTAGCCGACATGTCGAATGGCTCATTGGCACGTGTTGGTGCTATTAGCCAGCAAGCTGAAGGTGAGGGGGTAGGCAACCAAATGGTCGGCAACCCTAATTATGGAAACTGGCAGACTAATAGCAGTGGCATCAGCTTTTGGCAGTGGTACGGTATGTACCGGATTTTGGGTGACGTATTTGACAGGGTTGAATATGGAAGCTGGAGTAAACGCCGTAAGTATAGTTATTACAATGACTACGGTCGTTATCGCTACTCAAGCCCTAAACAAATTAAAACACAAAGCGCATTAGAAACACGCACACGTCAAACATACCAACGTCAAGGCAAGCAATTCACAAGCCCTTATGCGAGTAAAAAGACGGGGGCTTCAGGTTTGAGTCGCAGTAGTTATACACCGCCTAAAAGCCGTAGCAGTTACTCGCGATCAAGTAGCTATAGTAATAGCTCCGGTTCGGTTCGTGACAGTGGTAGCAGAACCTCTCGTGGCGTGAGCCGTGGTAAGTAAAGAATAAAGTTGGAGTTATAATAATATGTACGAATTTAATGGAATAACTATGTGGTCGCTGCAAGCATTGGCAATCGACTTCGCTGTAATTGTGTTGTTATTTGTGAGCCTTAAATACATTAAAGGCTGGGTGTCTAATTTACATGCCAATGATGAAATTACCGAGCGCGATAACTTTGCATTCGGAATAAGCTTTGCTGCTGGTTTAGTTGCGCTTGCAATTGTATTAACGGGTGTTAGTAGCGGGGCGTTTGCTGCAACACTTCAGCAAGAAGCGTTACAAATGATTGGTTATGGCGCGCTTGCTATCGTATTAATTAAATTAGGTCACTTCTTTCAAGATAAAGTAGCGCTGCGTAAAGTAAGTCTGCACGATGAAATAGTCAAAGGTAATGTTACTGCGTCAATTATTGATTTTGGCCACGTAGTCAGTGTTGCAGTGGTTATACGCTCTGCATTGCTGTGGGTTGCTACAGAAGGATGGCATGGTTTACCTGTTGTTATTGCAGCCTTTGTTATTGGCAGTATTGTATTATTGTTTGTGAGCCAATACAGAGTTATGTTATTCAAGCAAACCAATAAAAATGGCGATTGTCTTCAACAAGCTATCATTGATGATAACTTAGCCGTTGGCATTCGTTACGCAGGCTATTTAGTTGGAAGTGCATTAGCTATCACAGCGGCGACGGGGATTGCTCCTTACGCTGCTGATAATATTAATGCTAGTTTATTGTATTGGGCTGTTAGTGCAATTGTGAGCTTGGTTGCGTTTATTATTTTGCATTTGGTGACTATTAAAATAATTTTATCGGGCTGTGATATTTCTGATGAAGTTAACCGTCAAAAAAATGTTGGTGTAGCAGCTATTTCTGCAGCTGTGTCGTTTGCTGTAGGCATCACAATGGCAACTTTATTAGGCGCATAATCAGTGTCAACTACAACCCAAAGCCCAAGTAAATCAAGTTTACTTGGGCATGATATACTACTTATTACTGTAATGGCCGTGCTCGCTGGGTGCGGCCTTATTTATGAATACCTACTCTCTCATTACGCTGGTCGAGTATTAGGCTCTGTAGAAAGTGCTATTTACGCTATGATTGGTACCATGATAGTTGCCATGGGGTTAGGGGCATTTTTAGCGCGTTGGTTTAAAGATGCCTTTACCGCATTTGCTTGGTTAGAAAGCATAATTGCTTTGATTGGTATGGGCTGTATTTTAGCGATAGCCAGTGTCATTGCGGTTAGTTATTCACTTCCTCATCTATTTTCAAGTATTTTTAATCTGCCCCCTGATGTTGTGCTCAATGGTTACGTATTTCAAAAGCTGCAAGAATGGTCGCGCTTTTTGCCTTATGTATTTGGCTTAATTTTAGGATTATTTATTGGCATGGAAATACCGCTTATAGCGCGTATTCGTCAGCATGTGTATGGCCGATTCTTAGAAAATAACGCGGGTACAATTTATGGTGCAGACTATATTGGTGCAGGTATTGGCGCAGCAATTTGGGTGAGCATAATGCTTGCTATGCCGATAATGCAAGCCGCCGCATGGACTGCTTTGTTTAATATTATTGCAGGTCTTGCCTTTTTATGGCGTTACCATGCCCATGTACGTTTTGCTAAAGCCTTATTGGTTTGCCATATTTTACTACTGGTGTTGTTTGGCTTTATTTTAGTACTCGGTAGTAGCTGGATGAATAGCCTAAGTAACGTGTTGTACAAAGATAAGGTTATTTATTCTCAAGCGACTAAATATCAACATGTTGTTTTAACCGAGAGGCTAAGCAAAAACCAAGCGCAACCTATTACCGACCTGTACTTAAATGGTCGCTTACAGTTCTCTAGTGTTGATGAACAAATATACCATTCAATGCTCGTTTATCCGGCTATGCTTGCCTCTAACCGTCACGATAAGGTGTTGATTATTGGCGGGGGAGACGGTTTAGCACTCAGGGATGTTTTAAAATGGTCAGTAAACGAAGTCACTCTAATTGATTTAGATGGACAACTACTTGATTTATTTGGTCATGAAGATGATAAGTTTCACTCACCAGCGGCTATTACGCAGCGGCTGGTAAACCTTAATAACGACTCAATGAAAGACCCCAGAGCAAAAGTTATTGTAGGTGATGCCTTTTTAGAAGTGGAAAAGTTACTCGATCAAAATAAACAGTTTGATACTGTTATTATTGATTTACCTGATCCAAATCACCCAGACTTGAATAAGCTTTACAGCGATTATTTTTATAATCACGTACGTCAGTTACTGGCTCCTGATGGGGCTATGGCCGTGCAATCAACGTCGCCGTATCATGCAAAAAAGGCGTTCTTGAGTATTGCCAAAACGGTAAAGGCGGCTGGGTTTGATTACGTGGAGCAATATCAACAAAATATTCCATCGTTTGGCCAGTGGGGATGGACAATTGCTACAAAAATGGGTCAACCAGCAAGTGCAAGAATAAATAATATAGACATTTTGCCGGTATCGTCACGATGGATAAGTAAAAAATATTTACTTGCAAGTTTTGCATTCCCTAATCAGTACTTTGAACAAATAAAAGAGATTGAGGTCAATAGGTTAGGGTCTGGTCAGCTTTATGATTATTACCGATCAGCATGGCAAATAGAAAGTGAACTGTATAAAAACTAACAAAACATGGTTGACATAATATGTCTCCCGTGCGAATCTTAACTCAGACATAATATGTCAAACAACACAAAGGCAGAGACATGGAACTAAACGAACTTTCAATAAAATTAGCTTCTTTTGAAACTGAAGGTGCTAACTTTGAGTCTTTCTTGATTGCCAATCCAGGTGAGCAAGATGTTTTACAAGTAATTGTTGATGGAAATGATGAACTTCCAATTTTTGTTACGCAAACTCAAGAGCAGTTGTTATGTATTAGCTACTTGTTTGGCGAAGACGAAGTAAAGAGTGAATTACGCAACGAGTTAAACGAAACATTACTACGTTTAAACGTGCCGATTCCACTAAGTGCATTTGCTAAAATCGATAATAAATACGCGATTTTTGGTGCACTGTCGGTAAATTCATCATTAGATGACGTTACCCACGAACTAGTGACATTAGCTGATAACGCTATTGACGCACTAGAAGCCGTGACCTTGTATTTAAACGATTAGTAACTAGTTAGTGGAGTTAAGATTATGAGTATATTAAAAAAATTATTTACAGCTGTACGTGGCGGTGCACGTGAAGCAGGCGAAGCAATTGTAGATGCAAATGGTATCCGTATTTTTGAACAAGAAATTGCGGATGCACAAAATGCACTTCACCGTGCTAAAAAGAGCCTGACAGAAGTAATGGCTAAAGAAATGCAGACTAAGCGTAAAATTAGCGCAGTAGATGCATCAATTGCCGAGCACGAGGCTTATGCAGGCCAAGCACTTGAAAAAGGCAATGAAGCTTTAGCATTAGAAATTGCTGAAAAAATTGGTGATTTTGAAGCTGAAAAGGCAGAAAATGAGCAAGTTTTAGCGGGCTTTAGCAATCACATTGTGACACTTAAGCAGCAAGTTAAAGATGCTGAAAAGTCGATTAAAGAAAACCAACGCCAACTTACTATGGTGAAAACCACTGAGAGCGTACAGCAAGCAACAATGGCTGTTAACAGTACACTTAATACCAATAGCTCGTCGATGACCTCAGCTCGACAATCACTTGAGCGTATTAAGCAACGCCAACAAGATCGTAGCGACCAGTTAGGTGCTGCAAAAGAGCTTGAGTCGGAAGTGAATGGCGACGATTTAAAAGCTAAAATGGCTGAAGCGGGTATTGGTGACACCAGTCCAAAAAGTGCTGACATTTTAGCGCGTATTAAAGCTAAGCAAAACGGCTAATAGTACGTACATTATTAATGAAAGGTAATTAAGCTGTGCTTAGTTACCTTTTTTGCTTAAGGGATGCTTCATTATGTTTAATTTTTTCAAATCTAAAAAAGAGCCAGAACGTCAGCTTAATCATGCAAGTGAGTTAAAAAAAGGCGACATGTTCACAGTGATCGATTCGTTCGCTTATCCGTCTTGGTTAAAAGGACAGACGTTGCGTGTTATTGATGTACAAACTTATCAATATCAGCACAGTAGTGACACTGAGTTTGTGCTTGAGACCAACAGCGGGCAAGTCGTATTTTTGCAAATTGCACAAGAAGACGGTGAGCAGTGGGCTAATTTTTCGATAAAAGTTCAGCGAGATGAAGTTGATGATATTTTCACTCTTGATGAATTTGCTCGTATATTTGATGAAGAGTCATTAACGCATATTGCAGTTAAAAATACCCCCGAGCGTTTTATGCAGTTTTTGGCTAAAAGTTACCAACAAACTGAGTCGCCGTTTGTTTGTTATTTTCATAATAAAGACTTTCGTGGTCAAAGCCTACCTCGCTATGAGCAAGACGGTGGCGAACCTTGTGAAATGATATGTTTAGCATCGCCTGATGAAGGGCATAGTCTAAATATTGAAATTTGGGATGGCGGCGAAACCGAAGTGTCATTAACACTTACGCGTCCAATTACCGATATTGTGGATTTATTTCCTGGAGACGCGAAGTGAGTGATGCTAAAGATAAGTGGTTACGCCAAGAGCAGGCCGTGCGTGCTACACAAATGGCATTTGATTTAAGTAGCGATGTTCAAAAGCAAATAAAAAAGCAAGCAATTGACCAAGAGCTCACACCATCAGATATGATCCGGAAAATACTTGGCTTAGATGTAAAGTCAAAAAAAACGCGTCAGCGCTTATCGTTCAATTTAAATGACGATGAGATAGCGCAATTAGCGAGCCGTTTTGATGTACCCAGTGAAGATAAGCGTGCGGTAAAGCAACAAGTTGCAGAGCTTTTAATTGCGCATACTAAAAAAACAAAATAGTTAACCTGATCTCTGGGTAATGAATCTATATCAAGCAATTATTTCGGCTAGAGAATATCACGTTTGAAAAGGTTATTTTACATTGTACTCGTAAAGCTATTAACCAGAGTTTAAGTTAACTAAAGCAGTGCTTTTGCGTTCTTTGTATTAAGCCCTTACACTAAAGGTAACAACGATAAAGAAGTACTGCTTTGAATATTATACTGATTACTTACCTAATTATTTTTGCGTTATTTGGTACTGCAGCAAGTTATTTTGTGCGTTTTATATATGCGTACTGGATACTAAAAACAATGCCAATGAAATACATACTTAAAGCAGGGATATGCGTGCTGTTGGTCGTGGTTATTTCAGCGCTTATTCCGTACTTAAGTTAACGCTGAAATCCCCCTCAACACTTCATTACTTGATATCGATTGATTGGCATTGCTGGTTAATACATAGCGATTGTACTTCAATAACCGGTAAACAATCAGTTAATGATTGCTGTTCATTTTGATTTTTTTCTTGTTCGGTGATTTGCTGCGCAATGCTTTCTGCTTGTTCTTGTGGAGTATTTAGCGTTGAATAAACGGCATATTTACTCGGTCCACCGCAGGCTCGCGCTCCTACTTCAAGTACTTTGCACTGAAAGCTTGCCGTACAGCCGTTGTTATCAACTATATTGGCAAGTTGGCTATTTAAAGCCGACAAGCTTTGGCCTTTAGCGCCATTTTCAGGTGCTGTGGTTGAGCAGCCACTGAGTAATAAAATGCTAGCAGCAACACTAAAAATTGATAATTTAACTGTCAATGTTAAACCACTCATATTGTTATCCTTAAAATACACTTACCGCTGAGCCTTCAAGTTTAACACACTTATTTTCAACGCACTGAGTGCTTGGTGTTGTTAAATGCTGACAAATACTCATCATTCCCTTTTGCGCATTAAAATTACTTTCAAGCTCGGTGATTGTTTTACTGAGTGTTTTTACTTGTTCGTCGCTTGCTGCTTTAGTTGAGTAAACTTCAAAGCTACTAGGGCCACCGCATGCACGACTACCTACTGCAATAACTTTACATTGCATACTAGTATCGCAGCTTGTATCTGCAATAAGAGTGTTTAACTGGGCTTTAGCTGTTGTAATATCTTCAACTGATACCGCTTCTACACTTGTATTTGAAAGTGCGTCAACGTCACTTTTTGTTTGAGTGGTTTCTTTTAGTGTTTGTTGTTGTGGTTTTATTACTTCAGCAGTAGTTACTGATTCTTTTTCTGCTGGTGTTTTTTCTAAACACGCACTTAAACAAAGGGGTAAAACAAGAGCTAATAATACAGGGCGCATAAGATACCTTGATAGTGATGAATAATTCATCACTATCATACACGGTGCATTTTTAACGGCAATAAAAACTATATAATCAAGTAATTAAAGCCAAAGTATACAGGCTAGTTTAAAGGCCACCTTGTGTAAGCTTGGTTGGATTAAGCAGTTTTTCAAGTTCGCTACGCGGTAAATCGGTTTCTTGCTCTGCAACATCTATAATGGGACGCGCTTGTTTATAGGCTTGCTTCGCTATTTTGGCCGCTTTTTCGTAACCGATCACCGGATTAAGTGCAGTTACCAAAATAGGGTTTTTAGCAAGCGCGCGGTCAATGTTAGCTTGATTGACGACAAATGTGGCGATGGCTTTTTCTGCTAAAGCTTGGGCGCTGTTTGCTAGTAGCTCTATGCTTTGCAAAATATTATAGGCAATAACAGGCAGCATCACATTTAGTTCGAAGTTACCAGATTGGCCTGCAACAGTAATTGTGGCGTCATTACCAATCACTTGTGCGCTAACCATGGCAGCGGCTTCTGGTATAACGGGGTTTACTTTACCCGGCATAATGGATGAGCCTGGTTGTAGGGCTTCAAGTTCTATTTCGCCTAATCCTGCAAGAGGGCCTGAGTTCATCCAGCGTAGATCGTTCGCTATTTTCATTTGTGCTACAGCGAGTACTTTTAATTGCCCAGATAGTGCAACAATGGCATCTTGCGAACCAATATTGTAAAAAAAGTTATTGCTTGGCGAAAACTGTATACCTACATTTTTAGTCAGGTTCTTGCTAAATACATCAGCAAACTTTGGGTCGGCATTAATACCCGTACCAACAGCTGTGCCACCTTGTGCAAGTTCACATACCCGTTCGAGTGAACGGTCAATGCCCGTAGCAGCATGATTAATTTGAGATTGCCATGCATTAAGGGTTTGCTCAAATGTAACAGGCATCGCGTCCATTAAGTGGGTGCGACCCGTTTTAACAATAGCGCCTATCTCGCTCTTTTTATTCTTTAAATGTTGCGATAACTTCTCAAGGGCGGGTAGTAATGATTGTCTTACGGCTATGGCACTACTTAGCGCGATAGCTGTAGGGACTACATCGTTTGAGCTTTGCCCCATATTTACATCATCATTGGGATGTACAGGATCCTGCTGAGTACTGGCAAGGGTTGCGATTACTTCATTGGCGTTCATATTAGAGCTTGTTCCTGAACCTGTTTGAAATACATCAACAGGAAACTGGTCATAATGCTCACCATCAATAATCGTTTGGCAAGCGAGCTCTATTGCGGTTGCCTTGGTTTTATTAAGATGCCCTAGCTCATAGTTACTTTGTGCTGCAGCTTGTTTTATATATGCCAGTGCCTTTATAAATTGTGCTGGCATAGTGAGAGAGCTAATAGCAAAGTTATTAACAGCGCGCTGCGTTTGCGCTTGATATAAAGCGTTAACAGGTACTTGTAACTCGCCCATACTGTCTGATTCTGTTCTAAAGTTGCTCATTGATCTGCTCCTTAAAAAGGGTTGAATTCGTGACTAAGAATGCGAGCTTCACGCTCAAGTAATAAAAATTTAGCACGACTATTGTGGCTTATGTAGAAACGCTTTAATGCAAGTAATGGTTTGTGTAGCTGGTGTAGGCATTGTTTGCGAATTGCATTATGAGTAAGAGGGTCGCACATTTTATTTATAATTTCATGGTGTGTGCGTCTAAGGTAATACTCTTGAAGTAGCGGGTTATTAAGTTGTTCAAAGTTTTTAGCCACGTCAAGAGCCGCGTCTATATAATGAGCAACGAGCATTGGGGCATGCAGGCCTGGTCGTTTGGAATTAAATGATAGGGTAGGCTGGTAGCTATTTAAGGCGTGATTTGAAGACATAAAAAAACCGACTCAACTAATGATAATAGTTATCATTACATTTAATCGGTTTCAGTGTAAATAGTTATTATAAAAATTATTTACGGCGTGAATTTTAATTGTAGCCGAGAATAAATATCTGGTCTGTTTCATGTTTAGTGATCGCCTTCTGATTATGTTTAGGGTGAGAAAGTAAATCAATTACTGTTGCTCTCATATCAAGGGTTTCACTGTGATCGTCGGTACTTTTTTCGGTTATAGCTACTGCTGCGTCAACAGCGGTATAGGGAGGCATATGCATAATTTTATCCTTTTGTGATTAGTTAATTAACCCTTAAATGGGTTAATTATATTGCTGCATAATACATACCAACCAAGCGGGTTATATCTAACCGCATGATTATATTTAACTTAATAAATAAAGCATAATTAGTCACGACAACATATTGCAAATTTGCTTTACTATTGTGCAAATATCCACAATTTTGGTGCACTCAATGAAAAAGCCATTTTCACAAGCATGTGAAAACAATAAAGGCCCTATTTTAGAGCATTTAAACAGCGCGTTAATAAACGTTAAAACAGTACTAGAAATTGGTTCTGGAACTGGCCAGCACAGTGTATTTTTTGCTGAAAAATTACCTTATCTACAATGGTATACAAGTGATCGCGTGATTAATCATGAAGGTATTACGCTATGGCATGGTGAAGTGGATTTAGCTAATTTACATCCCCCTATTGAGCTTGATTTAAACCAGCCATGGCCTATCGACACAGTAGATGCAATATATACTGCAAATACATTTCATATTGTAAGTTGGTCACTAGTTGAACGGTTTTTTGACGGGGTTAAACGCCATTTGAATGATGAAGGCGTTGTGTGTATTTATGGTCCTTTTAAGTACAAAGGTGAATACACTAGTCAAAGTAATCAGGAGTTTTGCACCTTTTTAACTGAGCGAGATCCTTTGAGCGGCATAAGAGACTTTGAAGCTGTTGAGCATTTAGCACAACAAGTAGGACTTAAGCTTATAAGTGATCATGCTATGCCTGCTAATAATCAATTACTCATTTTTAAACGGCAGTAATGAAGTGCACTGCGCTTTGTAAAGTGCAATATGCTGGCGCTCTCGAAACAAGTAGTCTTCTATAGCACTGTTAAAATCATTGTTAACAATATGGTGGGCAGAGTAAGTAGTGACGGGCTCAAAGCCTCTCGCTATTTTATGTTCCCCTTGTGCACCTGAATGAAAGCAGTCGAGTTTATGTTTAATAGCAAACTCTATCCCTTGGTAATAACATAGCTCAAAATGAAGGGCGTCAATATTTTCGCTTGCCCCCCAGTATCTGCCGTAAAGCGTGTTTTCACCAATTAAACTAAGTGTTGCAGCAACGACTTCGCCGTTTTTTTTGGCAAGCATAATAACTAACTGTGATGCCATCAGTGCATGTAAAAGGGTAAAAAATTCGCTATTTAGATAGCCTAGATGCCCTGATCGCTTCAGGTAAGTGCGCTGATAAAACTCGCAGAACACCTGCATGGTTTCAGGTGTAATATCTGCACCTTGTAGCCAGTCAATACTGATATTTTGCTGTGTTATTTTAGCGCGTTCCTTTTTTAGCGATCTACGTTTACGCGAATTTAGCGTGGTTAAAAAATCATCAAAGGTATCAAAACCTTTATTAAACCATTGAAATTGAACGCCCTCTCTTAGCATAGAATGCTGCGTAGTGAGTAACTTTGCTTGTGTTTGGTCGCAAAAATTAATATGCCAACCAGACCATCCTTGGTCAATGCCGTGTTTGCAGAGTTGATCTGTAATATAGCTATATACAGCAATGTGGTCTGTATGATGAATGGCAATGCGTTTACCTTCAATTGGACTAAATGGCACGCCTGAGAGCCATTTAGGATAGTAGCGAAGACCATTTTTTTCGTATGCTTCAGCCCATGCCCAATCAAATACATATTCACCGTATGAGTGGCTTTTTAAATAACCTGGTGCAAGCGCTATTAACTTACTCCCTTCATAAACAGCTAAATGATAGGGCTGCCAACCACTTTGCGGTGTTACACATTGGCTTTGTTCTAAGGCGTATAAAAAGGCATGTTGAGTAAAAGGTTCATCACCAAAAAAAGCATGCCACTGCGCTTGCTCTATTTCAGTAATATTTTTAAACCATCGATGAGAAAAGCTGCGCATAACATCTGACCTTTTACATACACGTAATTTTTAATTACGCACACAAATTTTAATTATATTGAGTATACGTGGATTTAACTGTTTATTACGCTAAGTGACAAGTCAATTTAAAGCTATGCAAGAGTTGATTAACATTATTTAGTGCCTACTTTTACAAACTGGTTTAAACACTCGGTTAGTTTTGTAAGCTCTACAGGTTTTGCTAAATGTTCATTAAAGCCCGCTCTTTTAGCTTTAATTTTATCTTCTGGCATGGCGTCAGCGGTTAATGCAATAATAGGAAGCTCTTGTTGTGATTTAAACTCGCGTACTAATTCAGTTGCTTTGTAGCCATCCATTACTGGCATCTGACAGTCCATTAACACAAGATCAAATGCTTGTTTTTTTATCATTTCAATTGCTTCTTCCCCATTTTCAACCAAGTGTGGAACAATGCCTAATGACCCTAACATCGCTTTTATCACCATTTGATTGACGGGATTATCTTCTGCTACCAATATATTTAAAGAGGCAATATTAATATCTTTTGATATAACGTTGGGTTTTAACTCGGGCTCTGTGGTGTGTAAGTTTACGGTAAAGCTAAAGGTTGAGCCTTTACCCAAATCACTTTGTAAATTGAGCGTTCCTCCCATTAGTTGGCATAACTCCTTAGCTATTGTTAAACCAAGGCCAGTCCCTCCAAATTTACGAGAAGTTGAACTATCGGCTTGGGTAAATGCGTTAAATAAGGTGTTATGTTGGCTTTTTTCAATGCCTATGCCAGTATCGGTTACTTTTATGCTTAACTTCACTTTGTTAATAGATACAAACTCAGTGTCTATATCGAGGGTGACGCTTCCGTCATTAGTAAATTTAATCGCGTTACTACACAAGTTCAGTAGTATTTGCTCAATGCGCATTGCATCACCTACAAACCAAGTATCGACTGGTAAGTTACACTTGATCATCCATTTAATATTCTTATTTTCCGCACTCTGCTCAAACATAGTGTCTATGCGTTTTATAAGGGCTTTTGGGTCAAACGCAATCGACTCAAGTATTAAATGTTGTGACTCGATTTTAGAGATATCAAGCACGTCGTTTATTAAATTTAACAAGCTATTTGAAGATGAGTAAATTTTTTCGAGATAGTTGTGAAGCTTTTCAGCATCATCATCTTTTTTGGCAAGTGACGATAGGCCAATAATGGCATTCAATGGAGTGCGAATTTCGTGACTCATATTAGCCAAAAATTGGCTTTTAGCGCTATTGGCTAAATCAGACTGCTTTTTAGCTTTTACCAGTGAGTTTGTTCGTTTGGCTACTTGACGACTAAGCTCTAGTTGCTGCTGGTTAAATAGCATTAACACTACAATAATAAGTAAACACACAGCGGTTTGTAGCATAAGTAAAAATAAAGACATTTCAATGTTTTTCTGAGAAACATAGTTTTCTTTAAGTGCTAATTTTATGACCCATTGTTGCCCACCAAAATTAATATTGAATGACATTAACTGGCTTTGGGTTGCTTGCTCAAAGTTTTGAGAGTCGTTACTGTAAAAGGCGGGTTCGTTGTCATATTCAAACACATCAATAGAAAACATTTCAGATTGCTGTTGTGTAATAGCTTGTTCAATAATTTTATGCGCCAAAAATACACCGGTGGCATAGCCCTTTATATTTTCATTTTGACCATAGACAGGCGCAAATAATAGGTAGGCGGGTGTTGGCGTATTTGTTTGGACTAATTGAATGATTTTAGTGCTAATAGGCAAATACTTAATAGCTGGATTTTGCAAAGATGCTTTTCGATCTGGGTTTGAATATACATTAAAGCCAACCGCCTTTTGGTTACTTTTTAAAGGTGCTATGTATTTAACGACCACTACAGGGTCATCATCTTCGAGCGGATCACCAACAATGTTTATATTTTTCCGATAAATTTTTGACATTGTATCGCTGAGTGCTTGACGCTGCGCTTGTGTTATTTGTACATTCCAAGACAATGCTTTAATAAATGAATGTTTTTCAAGTAGTTTATTTGCTGAAGCGTAAAAGTCTTGCTCATTAAACTCAGATGATGATTGTACTTGGCTTGCTAAGCTTTGCACGGCGATAATACTTTGATTTATATACCGGTATAAACTGTTTTCAATAACTTCAACTTCTCGCTCTGCAATTTTAATGGTATTTTTGCTGTTTTCGCGTTCGTAAATTTGTGCTGTAAGCGCCACAGATATAAATAAAATAGAGCAAACTGCAATGGTTTCAAAGGCTAAAACTCTACGTTGTCCTGGTGCTTTGGGCAGTAACGACAATAAAAAAGGTGAGGCAATAAGTACCCCTAATATATCTCCTAACCACCAATAAATAACATGAAGCCAATGGTCCTCAATACTATAAAGTGGGTTAAAGTTACTTAACGCAAATACACCAATATTCGATGATAGTAAGCTTACTAAAACAGCAACTACAGCAATAAAATAAGCAATGTTTTTTCGTTTACGAAAATAAAGCGGATTTCCCAACCAATACCTAAGTAATGCAGCACCTACCATAGCCTGGATAATAACGCCAAAGGCAATGTAAATGGCCTGAGTAAACGTATTGCCGACCAGCATTACTTCATGAGCTGAGTTATCGAATATATTTAAGTTAAATGCAATTGCTGCAGCGAATAAAGGGGGAATAAAGCGCCACCACCAAATATAACAGCCAATTAAAGCAACCCCCGCGGGTAACCAAATAGGCACTATTTGCGAATTAAATGCAAACGCAGTAAGGCCAATACCCAGTAAATAGTATGCTAGGGCAAATAGTATGTAGAAAATAATTGATTGAAAAGTTGAGGTGAATATTTTCACATAATATCCATATATTTATGTTTTGGTTTTTAAAATATTAGTATAGCTAACAACACTTTATTTGCAGCACTATTACAACGGAAGCTGCTTTTTAGTAAATGATTGCTTAAGTACCACCGTTGACTCTATGTTAGCGATACAACTTAAGCCACCTAATTGATGCTTTACAAATTGTTCATAGCTTTCAAGATCGTTGGCAATAATTTTCAATAAATAATCATAACTACCTGATATTACACTGCACTCTAATACATGAGAAAGTTTTTCTACGGATTGTTCAAATTGATCTGCCGCGCTAACTGAATTTTGATTTAACCTAATAAAAGCATACACCAATACATTGAGATCAAGCGCTTTAGGATTAATTGCAGCGTGATAGCCCGTAATAATATGTTCTTTTTCTAGTTTTTTAATCCGTCTTAAACAGGGGGTATCAGATAGGCTAATTGTATTTGCGAGGTCAGACACCGATATTCTGGCATTTGCTTGCAAGGTAGTAAGTATTTGCTGATCTTTTTTATCTAACATATTTTGGTAACTACTTTTATTATTTTAGTGATTTCCCCTAAGTATAAGCTTTTTTATACATTTTTTTGACGATTTACGCTCCCATGACTCTGTTAGCATTTAGTCATAAAAATAAAAGAGCATAATAATGAATACACATACGGCTATATTTGATGATTGGATAAGAACTGAGTTTGTAGAAATAAACACTGAGCTAGAGCATCTTTATTGGCAGCAAACCGATAAAGCACATGTTGAAGGTGTTGGCGAAGCGTTAAAGTTGCAGCTAAAAAATCAAGGTAATGCGCTAATTTCACATTTATTAGCAGAGGGAAATACCGATCAAGGGTTCGATCGTGCATTTGATTTATTGGGCAATGTTGGCTTATTTATGGCTGCATGTCGTCGCCATGAGATAACAGAACCTAGCAGAGAAACCACATCACCCCTGGTAGAGGCATCGGCATTGGCAATGCATATTGGTGCGTCGATTGGTGTAACCCCTCGGTTCGCTACAGCGCATTTAACTACCCACAATAAAGCTGTTAACGGCAACTATAAACGCTTTACTCAATTACCTGATGAAAAACTCTTTTTAGACTATAACACCCAAGGTATTTTGGCGTACAAGCGAGCAAGTGATGCTTTGTTAAAAATAGTTCCGCTTGGCATATCACACCCTTTATGTGGTGAATTACTCAATGTTGCAAAAGATGCGCTCATGAATGTGATTGAATCAAATAATGCGTTATACAAACAGCTTGATACCGAGCGTTTTTTTAATTGTGTTCGCCCTTATTACAAACCATATAGAGTGGGAAAAGAGGTTTATCGAGGTGCAAACGCAGGCGATTTTGCCGGAATTAACGTCATTGATATGTTACTTGGCCTATGCAGTGCAAATGAGCCCAGTTACTCACAAATGCTGGTGGACAAGTTTTTATATATGATGCCAGAAGATCAGCAAATATTAAGAGAATCTATGCGTATTCAAAGTTTTATGGATGATTTTTTGCATGCTCATAACAGCAAAAGCGCTCACTGGTTTAAGCGTCATGCGCAGCTTTTTATACAGGTATGTAAGCTTCATGGTGACACCGCTATCGGTCATCATAACCAACTGGTAGAAAAGTTTATCGCGCAACCATCTAAGCGAATGCAAGAACAGCATTTAAGTAAAGTTACGGCAAGTGGGCCACCATTGAATGTATTGTTAGATTCGCTTGAAAAATTAAGAGACAGGCGCGCAGCAGCACAAAGAGACGATATAAAAACGCGATTTGACGATCTTAACTTATTAAAAGAGTGGGTAAAGTAATATGTTTAAAGATGATTTTTGCATAGCTGAAGGGAGTTATTTATTAAGCCACTCTGTCGGTAAGCCGTTAAAAAGCATGGAGCGGCATTTTGCAGAACATTACCTATCACCATGGCAAGATTCAAATAAAGAGCCATGGCAGCAATGGCTACCTCAAATAGACGCGTTTACTTCTGCGTTAGGTAAGTTATTTAATTCACCAAGCTCACAGTTTTGCCCACAGGTTAATTTATCAAGCGGATTAACTAAGTTAGTGATGTCGCATCCTCAATTGCAACGAAAGCACTGCAAAGTTCTTATGGCGCAAAGTGACTTTCCGAGTATGGGGTTTGCCATGCAAAAGGCGCTACCGCCTTGTGCGCAAATTGTTTTTATTCCCGAAGAGGAAAACCTAAGTGAACTATCTGTATGGGAGCGTTATTTAACTTGCGATATAGATATGGTTTTTGTAAGCCATGTTTATTCAAATACGGGGGTGCAAGCACCGATAAACGATATTGTATTGCGCAGTAAGACTACTAATAGTCTTTCAATAATTGATGTGGCGCAATCTGCTGGAGTGTTGCCTGTAGATTTAACGACACTTGATGCCGATTTCATGATTGGATCGAGTGTTAAGTGGTTGTGCGGTGGACCCGGTGCTGCTTATTTATGGATTAATAAAGACCAACTAGCACAGTGTAAACCTAAAGATGTAGGGTGGTTTTCTCACGAAAACCCCTTTGAGTTTAATATTAATAATTTTACTTATCACCATAGCGCACTTCGATTCTGGGGGGGAACACCCTCTGTTGCGCCTTATGTAATTGCTGCCCATAGTATTTCTTATTTTGCAGAGCTAACAGCAAACAAGGTAAGAAGGCACAATCTAGCGATGATTTCGGATATTCATCAGCATTTAAGTGAATTTGTTGTATCGCCATTACATAGCAGCCAATGCAGTGGAACAGTTATTTTGTTTTTTGATAAAAAACAGCTGCAGGTATTAACCGCGCTAAGCAAAGCAAACATTAGCGTTGATGAGCGCAAATACGGAGTGCGAGTTTCACCGCATATTTATACAACTAAAGAAGATATCAACGCGCTGATCAAAATCATAAAGCAAGCCCTTAAGGAATTTGACTAAGTAACTGCTTGCGTTGACGCAAAGCGTCTATTTGCTGTTGTGTACGCGTGACTTTTGACTCATAGGCGCTAGTAATTGGTGCGGTTTTTTTTGCAATGGCGTCAGCAATAGAAGAAGCGCCTAAACGGTTAGCTTGATCTTGTGTTACATAGCTGGCTTGCTGTACTTGCTCTTGATAGGCTTTTTCTGTTTGTTTAAGCGTTAATTGTAGTTTGCTTATTTCACGCTCTATTTGCTGAACTTCTAAAAAGTTATCTACTGAAGAGTCTGTAATGTTGTTACTTGGCGTACTGTTTTTGTAGGCTTCAATAATGTTTGTTTCTTTTACAGTGATAACTTCCGCATTTTTTGCGCACGGTGTTTGGCTAAAGGTAGGAACGCCTTTAATTACACACTTGTATACCGTTGTATTTTGCGAAAAAGAAAAAAAAGGTAGCGCTGTGCATGTAATTAACAATATGAATCGGTTCATAGCGAAACCTGAAGTGGCTATAGTTTTATTAATAATGCACTAAGTTATAACGGGTTACAATTTGTTTAATTTTAATAAATTTTAGTCATAAAAAACCACAATTAAGTGGTTTAAATCTAGTATGCGGTAGAGAGGGAGGGATAGACTTGCTTACATCCATGTAATCAGCCGCTACGCCACGCTTGCAGCGGTCTAAACTGTTCCAGACATTTTATCGAACCCTGTCGAGGGTTCTCACCCTCCCCGTTTTTAACGGAGTTAAAATTCAGGCACAAAAAAACCACAATTAAGTGGTTTATATCTAGTATATGGTGGAGAGGGAGGGATTCGAACCCTCGATAGAGCTACAAACTCTATACTCCCTTAGCAGGGGAGCTCCTTCGGCCACTCGGACACCTCTCCAACGCATAACCGGTTGTGTTAATGATATTAAAAAACCACCAACTAAAATATGGTGGAGAGATAGGGATTTGAACCCTAGATAGGCTACAAACCTATGCCGGTTTTCAAGACCGGTGCATTCGACCACTCTGCCATCTCTCCGTGACGCAGAATAATACTTAGGTGGAGGGGGTGTGTAAATAGCAAAATGTTTGTTTGCCTAAAAAATAGACGTAAATGCGTGTTTTTTTGTAAATAGAGGGGAATTAATACTATTTTTAATAAAATAAAGAGGTTGCAGCAAACAAAGGGAGCTAAAAAAGGTTTTTAGTGGTTGGGTGTTGGCTGCACCAAAAATAATCATGGTTGGATGATTATTTGTACTGAGCTGCGCCGCCAAGTGCTAGTTTTTTACCAAGCGTATTAAGTCTAGCTAGCATTTTTGCTTTTCGGTTAGTTGGTTTAACTGCAATTTGTGTGTTTGCTGTTTGGTTTAATGTATTTATAGGGTTCATCACTTGGCTCCGGGTTTAGGTTTGTTGAAAACATGCGCATTTTGCATGCGAAACGTACAAAAATAAAACGATAAAAATTACATGTGAGGCATTAGTTATATTTATCTGAATTGACGTTTGTTAACTAAGTGTTTAATTGTGTTCTTTCTGTTTTTTGATTTTTATATTGTTTATTTATTATTTAAGTTATTGCTCAATAAGGCTTATTTTTTATTTCGCTTTTTATTTATGCATATTCCATTATTTTTATTGGGTAATTATTCAGATTATTTTATTTTGGTTTTTACTTGTAATGTTTATAGCATTTTTCATGGCGCTTGATAGGAGTGTTCAGTGCAATAAAAAATCGTTATTAATTTAATATTTAAAATATTAATTGACCTAAAAATATAATTTTTTCAATGTTGGGTCTTTTAGTAAATAAAAAGCGCCTACTTTAAGGTAGGCGCTTTAGTGTTAGTTACGTTTAAACGTGTCTAACTGGGGATGGAGCCGCTCAGCTTTTTGCTAAGGGCATTAATTTAAGAGCTAATCGTTTACTGAATACTTTAGCCTTGCGCAGCGACTCTAAATTGGGTGGTTAAAGCGCTAGTGTTATCAAAAACAGAGTAAGGCGTATGAGCTAAATTTAAGTCTATAAAAACGTTAAAAGTGAGAAAGCTAACGTAATGACGCTGTTTTTATACTTATTATTTAAATAGGTAAAAGGGTGAACAAAGTCTGTATCTGTATAAAGCCACAAAGCTGTTTACTAAGGCAAGTGCTAACCAGACCAATGCCCCGTAATCTGAGCCGAACAACATAAACGAGGGAAAAGAGAGAAAGCAGATACAAAAAAGCAGCATTCAATAAAATAAAATGCTGCTGAAGGGATGTTAAATAGGGTGAATAAAGTGCGGGTTATTTAACGTGTTTAAAGGTAAATAATTGATAACCTTCTAGCTCAGGAACTAACGTTACTAGCTGCTCTTCTTGTTTTGCAATTTCAGCAAAATTACCGCACAGTGAATTAGCGCGTTGCTCTAAATTATTTGCGTGTAACTCTACTTTTTCTTCAATTTGTGCGCCCATGTTTTCCATGCGCTCTTCAAATGCATCCATATCACCACCCGAACCTAATAATTCAGATCCAAGCGCGACCAATATACTGCCCATAGATTGCATGACTGCTGATTCAACGGCAGTTTCTATTTGTTTTTCAAACTGGTGTTCAAAGTTTTCACCAAATTGGTTAAAACTTTGCTGGCCCATAACAAAGGTGCCTTCTTGATAAAACGTGTTTTCTACTTCCAAGCGTATATCGTCCATTAACGACGACATACCGTCTAAGCCGTTAATGTTAAACGCATTGCCTACTTCTTCTAAAGCGACACCGGCGATTTTTACACCGTCTAATGCAATATTAGCGACTTCCGGTAACTGTGTGCGTAAGCTATCGGAGTATTGAGTAAGTGCTTGGCGTTGTGAGTTATTAAGTGCAACAAACTCACCATTTACCATTAAATCGCCGTTATTGTTAAATTGCATAGCTTGGTTTTTTGCTGTAAAAATTTCTAGTTCGTTTGGCTTAATGCGAACATCATTTTTAAACTCCACATCGCATTGATCGTTGCTAAATGAAATTGTTGAATCGCTGTTGTTGTGTGCCATAGCAACAGGTGTACAGATTAATGCGCTAACTAATAGTAATTTTTTCATGTGATGACTCTATTTTTTTGTTGATAACAAATAACTAATAACAAGTTTGGTGCCACTATTTTTTTATTAACAAAAGCAATGGTTTATATTTTTTGTTGGGGTTGATGGTCTGTTTTGTTTTTATTATTAGGCTATATTTTGGTGAATTTAACCAACGAATATAAATTTATAAAAAAAATTTATCGATACGATAAAAAACTCTCACTTTCCACAATTGCAATTTAGCGCTATTTATTCACATTAATGACATAAAGGCTATTTACTATAGCTTTGTGGCTTTACTTTGATGCTAATTTGCACAGCATATTGGTGTTAAATTTTTTAATTTACCAATTACATTAATTAAAGCGTAATTGGTCTCAAACACTTTATGGAGTGGGTTGTGGGTAAGACATTTAGTTACGATGCGCTAGATGATGATTTTGTTGAAGACGAATACGAAATGGTCGGTCGAAATCAACACGATAAAAACAAGCAAAAGGTTAAGAAAAAGTTGGAAGACTACCTTGAGCAAAAACGTTTGCGTAAAAATCTAGGCGAAGATGACTTAAGCGATTACATCGATTAAATTGCACTAGTATAAATACACTACCAATAAATAACCGCCGGTTAAGTGCACAGGCATGTACGCTTAATAGGTTGTTACATTGGCAATAAAGAGGCTATTTGCCTCTTTATTACTTTTTACTGCGCGCTTTTAGCCTTAGTTAATGCTTTTTGTATCGTTAGCTCTAACTTTTCTGGCTTAGTAAAAGGGGCATAGCGTTTAATTGGCGTGCCATCGGCTGCAATTAAAAATTTGGTGAAATTCCATTTTATTTTTCGAGTTAAAAACCCCGGTAATGCTGATTTCAAAAATCGAAATACAGGGTGTGCATTTTTACCATTCACATCAACTTTGTCTGCTATTAAAAAGCTGACCCCGTAATTTACTAAGCACCCTTGCTCTATTTGCGAGGCATCACCAGGCTCTTGTTGGCCAAATTGATTGCACGGAAAACCTATAATCATTAACCCTTGACTGGCGTATTTCTCATGAAGCGCTTGTAAAGATGCGTATTGGTAGGTAAACCCGCATTTACTTGCTGTATTAACAATGAGGACAACTTTTCCCTCAAAGTCATCAAAGTTTATAGGTTTGCCTTGTAGGCTTGTTGCGCTTAATTGATGAAACTTTTGCATAGTTGCTTCTTGTTTTTTTTGTTGGAGCATATTTTAACGCGGTAAGAGGGTTACATAAAGTATAAAATTTAATCGTGCCGTGAGGTATAAAAACCAGTGATCTCAGTAAAAAGTGAATAAGGCTTCCGCGCTCTTCTCACACCTTTTACTACTTCTATGTAGGCAACAAAGAGTAAATAGCCTAGGCTACTAAACATTCAATTTTAAGAGGTCAATAAACCTTAATTTAAAATTAGAAACAAGCCCATACCAGCAAGTGTTGTGTAGTAAATATTATGCGTTTTATAAGCAACAATAATGGCTACAATAGCGGCACTTAAATAAGGGTTTTGCCAATGCAAATTTATGCCTTCGTCGTTCAAAAATACGATAGGTACCCAAATAGCAGTAAGAACGGCCGGTGCGCTAAAGCTCAAAAACTGCTGCATTTTGGGCCCTACTTTAAAAGGTAGTGAGCGGTGTAAAAACAAGTAACGGGTAAAGAATGTAATACAGGCCATAAGTAAGATAGTGGTCATCATGGTTTAGTTTCCCTTTTAGCTGAAAGTCTTGCCGTTGTATAACCAGCACTCATTGCTAATAATGCGGAGCACACTAGCCATAACTCAAACCCTGTGCTTTTTAACCATGTAGCAGTAACACCTGCAACAATAACAGTGACTAAAGATGCGGCATTTTTAATACCTGGGATAACTAAGGCAATAAAAGTAGCTGCAATTGCAAAGTCGAGCCCTAAGTTAGTTAAATCGGGAAGCATAGAGCCTGCAACAATGCCTATTAATGTCCAAATATTCCATGCAATGTAAAAACTAAAGCCTGCACTTAGCGCATAAACTAAACGCACTTGTGTGCGATAAGCTTTGCGGTGGTGAGAAAAGGCAAATAATTCATCGGTTAATACAAAGCTAACAGGTAAGCGCCAGCGCATTGGCTGATCAATCACTTTATGCCTGACAGCAAGCCCATATAAAAAATGACGAGAGCTAATGATAAACGTAGTGAATAATATGGTCAGCAAGGGCGTGTTGCCCGCCATAAGTTCAATCGCGACAAGTTGAGCCGATCCTGCAAAAACCAGTAACGACATAGCTTGCGTTTCAAGTGCAGTAAACCCATTTTGAATAGCTAAAGAGCCACATAATATTCCCCATGGAATAACGGCTAAGCAAAGCGGAAGCATATCTAAAAAGCCTTTTATAATCGCTTTTTTAACTGGTTGCATAGCATTTACCTTGCTGGCTTGTAGAATGGAAGATAATGATACCTTATTATAAGGTGAAAGTGATTAACATGAGCTCTGGATAATAAATCTTTCTCAAGCAGTTAGTTGCAGTGCTAACTTGGTTGAATTTACTTGCATTAGGCCAGTTAGTAACGCATAAACTTTTATGTTTTCACTGAAAATCTCTAGCTAGGGTTCAGATTAATTATTATTGAATGATAATGTTTTTTAGAGGGTAAATATAATGACAACAATAAAAGTATGGGATGGGTTTATTCGGTGTTTTCATTGGCTGTTAGTCATAAGTATTGCCGTTTTATATTTTAGTGTAGAAGAGGGGATGATTGAGCTACATTTTGTTGCTGGATTCTTTACTTTAGCGCTCATTGTTACGCGGATAGTATGGGGGATTGTTGGCAGTAGAACAGCGAAATTAAGTGGCTTGATTCACTCACCTAAGGCTCTGTTTCAGGGGCTCAAAAAGCCGGTAGACACCATAGGGCACTCTGCCCCAGGAAGCTATATGGTCCTTGCTTTTTTTGCGCTCATTTCAACGCAATTAATTACCGGGCTGATGAGCAGTAATGGCATTTTAACTGACGGCCCGCTTGTTGAATATGTATCGAGTGATGCCGTAGATTTTGCTAATTGGTTGCATCGCCTCAATTTTGACATATTACTGTATGCAATAGGTTTGCACATAGCGGCAATTGTTGTATACCGAATTAAAGGTAAGCCTTTAGTCAAAGCAATGATCACCGGAGAAAAGGCATTAAAATCAACCGATGTAGAAAGACCCGTAACTAAGTCGCCTTGGCTCGCGTGGGCTATATTTGTAGGCTTACTGTTATTGCTTGCATTTACTTGGGGGCAAGAGCCTTTACAGTACTTATTTGGATGAATTGGTTTTTAAAGCAGTACTTAATTACTGGTTGTAAATCTCGGTTACATTCTTTTGTTTGATTGTTAAGTAGTGGATGCATATAATTAGTACTTTGCTGACAAGTGAGCTGTTCGTAGTATGACAGTATTACTTGTTGTTATTGGTGCTTTTTGTTTATTCATAATGAATAAACAATGTCACTCTTAAGGTGTTGCCGTGTTTATGCATACGTCGTTGGCCTGCGGGGAATGGTCAACAATTGGTTGCTTAAATCATCACACTCAATTATTTATTGGTGATGTGGTGAAAGTAACCTTTTACGACATGCAAGGAGAGCTAATTAGCTTATCGTTTGACTTCAAAATTACTTCGTTTGAACAAGGGGAGCCTCACGCTTGGCCGCGTTTGATAGCAGAACACATTAATGTTCATATTCCTTTGGTTAGTGCAGGAAAAATGACGGAACAAGGTTTAATCGTCGCTTATCGGAATAACAAAATATTTGCATTGCAAAGTAGCGGTATATACAAAGCACATATTGATTTTCATTGTATTGCGAAATGCGACGAGCGTGAAGTAAGTACGCAATCTTATGAGTATGTTTACCCTGAACATAGCGAACGCTATAACGCGGGTACTAAAGTATTACAGCCTAAAGATGGTTGCATATATCAATGTAGGCCTTGGCCTTTTAATGAGCTTTGTCGAAAGGCAAAGGATACACACTCAATATTTGAACCAGGTATAGGTAAAAGCTGGGCTATGGCTTGGCTGCAATTATCAACTAGGTAAAAACATGTTTCTTCCCATAGGTATTACAGGTTTAGGAATAAATCGGTTACCTTTAAGCCCACTCAACTATTGAGTGGGCTTTTTTATTTTTATGATAAACTGCGAACATTATTATTTTTTTAAATTGGTTTTTTGTGTCTAGTTCAGACTATTCTTTAAGCGTATTGCCTCATTCCCCTGTTGCTAAAAAGCAGCCTAAAACACTCATTACTCATGATAAAAAGCGGAACGACGATTACTATTGGATGCGTGATGATGAGCGCAAAAATGAAAAAGTACTTGCGCACTTACAAGCCGAAAATAACTATTGCGATGAGCAATTAGCAAGCATTAAACCCTTGCAAAATACCTTGTTCGAAGAGTTAAAAGCGCGCATTGTAAAAGACGACAATTCTGTGCCAGTTAAAGATGGCAAATACTGGTATCACTCTGAAGTACGAGGTGACGATGAATATGCGCGTCATTATCGTAGCACAAGTATTAAAGCTAAAAATAAAGCCCTTTTGCTAGATGTAAACGAGCTTGCACAAGATTTTGAATTTTTTGACCTTGGGGAAGTTGCATTAAGCCCTAATGAGCAGCTTATGGCGTATTCACAAGATACTGAGGGTCGCCGTATTTATAACGTTCGCTTTAAAAATTTATCAACAGGCGAAATGCTTGCAGATGAGCTTGAAAATACAGAAGGCCAAGTTGTTTGGGCAAACGACAATAAAACCGTTTTTTATGTCAAAAAAGATCTGCAAACTTTATTAGGTTACCAAGTGTTTAGACATGAGCTGGGAAGTGAGCAAGATCAAGATGTTTTGGTATATGAAGAACACGACAGCAGCTTTTTTATGGGACTGGGTAAAAGCCGCGATGAAAGTCTTATTATTATAGACTTGGCGTCTACCGAGTCGAACGACACCTGGGTGCTTGATGCAAATAATCCGCAAGGTAATTTTAGTGCACTTATGCCGCGAGAAGAGTGCCATGAGTTCGATGTGGATAAGCTAGGCAATACGTTTTACATTGTTACTAACTGGCAAGCTAAAAACTTTAGGTTGATGACAGCAACCGAGCAGACCATTGCCGATAAAACTCAGTGGCAAGAGCATACAGCCCACAGAGAGCATGTATTACTTGAAGGCGTTGAGTTATTTAATGACTTTTTAGTACTCAGTGAGCGTGAACAAGGTCAAGCACGGTTTGTTGTAGTAAACAAAGAAGGCGAGCGTATGGCGCTTGAGTTTGACGACCCTTGTTACTACGCTGCTGTTGCAATGAACCCAGAGCCAAATGTTATAACGGCGCGCATCTATTACTCAAGCTTAACTACTCCGGGTTCTTTATACGATGTTGACCTAAAAACGGGTAAAAAAACCTTATTGAAACAACAAAAGGTACTAGGTGACTTTAACGCGACTGATTATCAATCTGAGCGGTTGATGGTTACCGCGCGTGATGGCGTTAAAGTTCCTGTTTCTGTTGTATACCGAAAAGACAGTTTTAATAAAGATGGCACCAATCCACTGTTTCAATATGGTTATGGAGCTTATGGTTACACAATTGATCCGAGCTTCTCTAGCACGTCGCTCAGTTTACTAGACCGTGGTTTTGTTTATGTAATAGCACATGTGCGTGGTTCCGAAATGTTAGGCCGCAATTGGTATGAGCAAGGTAAAAAAACACATAAACAAAATAGTTTTAGTGATTTTATTGATGTAACGAAGGCGCTGATTGCACAAAACTACTGTGACAGTAGCAAAGTTTTTGCATCAGGCGGCAGTGCGGGGGGCTTACTTATGGGCGCCGTGCTTAATCAAGCCCCACAGTTATATTGTGGTGTAGGGTGTCATGTGCCATTTTTAGATGTGCTGACTACGATGCTTGATGAAAGCATTCCGCTTACCACTAACGAGTATGATGAGTGGGGGAATCCTAACGATCCGCAATTTTATGATGTAATAGAGGCGTATTCGCCTTATGACAATATAAGCGCACAAAATTACCCTAATATATTAGTCACTACAGGCCTGCATGACTCGCAAGTACAATATTGGGAGCCCATGAAGTGGGTTGCTAAAATGCGAGAATACAAAACAGATAATAATATTTTAGTATTTAAAACTGATATGGATGCAGGTCACGGCGGCGCATCTGGACGCTTTAAAAGCTTGGAAGAAAAAGCACTTGAAATGGCATTTTTTATTGCGTTGGTTGAATGATACATTTTGTTAAATAAACAAAAAAGCCTCAGTGTTAGCTGAGGCTTTCAAAATAAGAATAACGTTTAGCCTAATCCAAATAAGCTTTTAGCATCCAAACTAACTTCTCTTGTTCAGAGATGTAGTCGCCCATTAATGATGCTGTACCTTCATCGCCTGCATCACCCGCTTGGTTTAAAATCTCACGTTGCTTTTTAATTAATGTACTGTAGCCCGCTAATATGTTTTCTACGGCAGTAACTCCATCACTTATGCCTTTTGCTTCTTTAATTTCACTGACTTCAAGGTAATCTGAAAATGCATGTAATGGCGCGCCATCGAGCGTTAAAATACGCTCTGCAATTTCGTCTACTTTTAAAAGTAACAGATTATAAATTTCTTCAAACTTAACGTGTAATTCAAAAAAGTTACGGCCTTTAATGTTCCAATGAAAACCACGAGCATTCATATACTGTATTTGGTAGCTGCTCAGCAGAGTATTAAGTGATTTTACAATATCGTCGCTTTTTTCGCTGTTTAAACCAATTGCATTTACTTGTGACATAACTTGCTCCTTAAAAAACCGATTGTTTGTTAACCTGAGTAAAGTATTACTTTTTAAGTTAGATTAGTAAAACTGTTTATATCTATATAGTTGATAGTTAAAACCTATTGCGCGACTGGTGAAAACGTTTCTGTTCAATATATATAGATATGGGGTGTAATTATTAAAACTCACCAGTTTGTTGCGTAAAATATGATCTAAAACAAGCTTAGAAGGTGTTATTAAAATTGTTATTTTATTTTTTGATTTAGGTCAAAAATCACTCTTTTTTAAAGCGCATAATAATGATGTTGGATTTATTAGGAGAGTGAACATGCACGAAAAAACAGGCAAACAAAATAAAGCAGAGTTAATAGTAGTATGCATTGCGCTGGTGGCATTTGTGCTCGGTTTGGTAGCTCATTTAGCGGGTGCAAGTATTGCTAACTCAAACGTATTTGGTTATATAGCTGCGCCAATTCCGTTGGTACTTGGAGTTATAGTTTTACTAAGTTATAAAATAGCTGAGGCAGCAGAAGATTAACTGCCTTCGCCTAAGCATTTTAAAATATAATCGACCACTTCACGCGAGTAAATCATACTGGTATGGCTTAAGTGAAAGACTTTGTGTTCAGCCATACCTTTGAGTTTAGTTTCGTCAAGAAGAACGGTACCGTCTGACTTGCTGCCTTTTACAATGAGAGGCATTAAGCCGATTGGGAGGTCGCCGGCAATACTATAAAGCTTAGCTTTAAATGGCCAGTTTCCATTTTGCGTGAGTAAAAACTCAACGCTATTTTTTAAAAAAGCCTCAAATCCTTTTTGCTTCATTTTTTGTGCGATGTGACTGCCTTGATGGGGGGTACCAAGCGTTACTACTTTTGTAACTAATTGGCTGGCGCCTGAGTTAGCTTCTAAGTAAGCTCTAGCTACTAATCCGCCCATAGAGTGGCATACTAAAGCTGTTGGTTCATTGCCAATAAACTCATCTATTTGTGTAAAAATAGCATCACGATTTGGGTCAAGCGTATTGTATGTAAGGTTTAACACGTTAACGCCTGAGCTCTCTAATCTAGAGCAAAGGGGGCGCATAACAAAGCCAGACATATACAAGCCATGTAAAACAATAACGTGTTTAACTTTCATATAACCCCTAAAGCAAATGCAATTACATTAATTGCTGTGGTTTTATCTCAATATTCGTATTATCAGTGTTCACCCATACCTCACCATCTTGAATGGTGACTGTAAGCTGTATGTTGCGATCAACTAGGGCTGCAAGTGCTTGTGTTGCTACATAGTCTAAACTAAAAATACTTAAATTTTTAAATTCGTACAATTTTGGTTGGTGTTTTTGCCACCATATTGCTTGGTTGTTCTCACCATAGGTATAAAGCACAACCTTTTTAGATTTATTACAGGCTTTTTTTAAGCGCTTTTCGTCTGGTAAACCCAGTTCAATCCACAGCTCTATTTCTTCGCTGTAATTAACGTGCCAAAGCTCTGGTTCGTCATCAGCGCTCAAGCCTTTTGTGAACTCTAAACCATCACAATAGTTAAGTGCAAACGCGAGAAGGCGGATCATTAACCGCTGGTCAGTTTCCGATGGGTGCTGAGCCAAAGTTAAATTTGTATCTTGATAAACATGGCGATCCATATCGCTAAGCGATAATTGTGCCTTCATAATGGTTGATTTAAGAGCCATAACAACTAATCTAAAAATATTTTCGCCAGTATAGCGCAATTAAATGAATTGCCAGTTAAAATAGCGCTTAAATATACGTTAGGAGTTAAAAATGGCTATCCAGTGGTTCCCTGGGCACATGAATAAAGCCCGAAATGAAATTAAAGAAATAATGCCACAAATGGATGTGATCATTGAAGTGCTTGATGCACGCATTCCTTATAGTAGCGAAAACCCAATGGTGACAACCTTACGCGAAGGCAAACCAGTCATCAAAATATTAAATAAGGCTGATTTAGCCGATCCTAAAATGACTCAAGTGTGGAAAGATTATTTTGAGCAAGAAAGTGGTGTTAAAGCGATTGCTTTTGGCCATGATAAGGCCGCTGAAGTACACCGTATTAATGAGCTTTGTAAAAAGTTAGTGCCGCATAAGGTGGGCGCCGACAAACAAATTAAAGCCATGATAATGGGTATCCCAAACGTGGGTAAATCTACATTAATTAATGTATTAGCAGGTCGTATAGTGGCCAAAACAGGCAATGAACCTGCGGTTACTAAGGCGCAGCAACGTATTAAACTTGAAGACGGTATTATGCTGTACGATACGCCAGGTATGCTTTGGCCAAAAGTAGAGAATGAAAACTCAGGCTATCGTTTAGGTGCAACGGGTGCAATACGCGACACTGCACTTGAATACGAAGAGGTGGCAAGTTACACCGCTGAGTATTTATTGCATGCTTATCCTGATCTTTTAAAAACGCGTTATAAATTAGATGAATTGCCAGAAAACGATTGGGAATTTGTGGAAATGGCGGGTAAAAAGCGCGGCTGTATTCGTGGTGGTAACCAAATAGACACGTATAAAATGTCTGAAATACTTATTAACGAACTTCGTGATGGCATTATTGGTCGTATTACCATGGAAACACCAGCGATGCGTGAAGAAGAAGAAATAATGGTTGCTGGGTTACGCGCCGCCGCTGAAGCGAAAAAAGCAGCTAAAGAAGAAGAGAAAAAACAACGCCGATCACGTGCACGTAAAAATCGTCGTTAATTTTAAGGCTGAGAGCACTAAATTACAGACATAAAAAAAGCCCGTAAGGGCTTTTTTAGTTTCATATCTACCGTCACCGATATGAGCAATGTAGCAAGTAAAATAGTAGGGCGGTTACTTATCATCAACATCAAGGGGCGTTGCGGTTAATAACAAGTAACCATAGCTGTTAACGTGCGCCACACGTTGTTTCAGGGTCGAGAAACAAATTATTCATTCCGTTACAAGGCAGTGTTTCGCCTTGTTGATAGTGATTATCAATTAGATTTGCGTGGCTGTCAACACTCAAATGCAAATAATTATCATTATCTTGATGTGTGTTTTTTATTCTCTTAAAAATCGGTATTTTAGCGTTAAATAACTATTCTTTTTTATTTTCACTTAAGCGTAAATTTATTTTATCTACGAGCACTTCATCGAGCTTATTAAACCTGCTAACAATAAGTAAAAAGTCACTTCCATCTGTTTTTATTACTTTAATAGTGGTGTTATCAAGCTCAGTTTTTCCGTATGAGGTTTCTATTTTATCAATGTCATTAAAATGACTCAGCTCTGATTCAAGCTGTCCATCATCGTTTTTGTAGTAACTAAAAATATAATTTTTGGTGATGCCATTACCATCATTGCGGTAATCAAATATTGCATCACTATAAAAATATAGGATCGTTTCGTTCTCGGGTGTTAAGCGATGCCGTTTTAAAAAGTGAGTTTGATAGGCCCATAATTTTTCTCCTTTTATTATAGCGCTATTAGGTAAAATATTAGCTTCTTGAAGCACACCAAATAGTAATATTGGCGCTAGCGCTAGTGATATAAGGTATTGCCTGACTCGCCAGTAAGAGTTGTAGTGCAGCGCTTTTTGGTTGGTGTTTGCATGCTCTATGTAACTCACTAATGGAAGCCATAGAAAAGGCATAACCAGCAATGCGATAGTGGCGTACTCTTCCATGCGGTAAACCAATGTGGTTGCAAGTATTAATAAAAATGAAATAGCAGCCCCCCAGCTAGGGATTAGTTTACTTTTATTTGACTGCAATTCACTGTGTTGTTTCAGTGCTTGATAAAGCGGGTAATACCATAAAATGGCGAAAATACCGCGGGCAATAGGCATTATGTTGGCATTGTTTTGTTGCTTTATAGCTTTGAAGTTACGGTAGCACCAATAATTAATATAAATACCTAAGCTTAAAATGCTGTAAATAATAAATTTACTGACCGATACCGCGTAAAATGGGCTATTTTCAAAAGTAGGGCGCTTGGCGGATTCGAGTCGCCAATCTGCAAAGAAGAAAATAAGCAATAAAAGGTAACCGGCGAGTGCATATTTAAGCCAGTTACCTCCTAAGTTATCGAGTATGTCGGCTGTTGTTTGAGCTACTTCAGTTTTGTCGGCGTACTTTAAAATTGAGTAGTGTGTGGCTGAAATAAGCTTGTTTCGCTGCGCTAGGTAATCGTTTATGTTGTCAGCAGGAATATGGTCTTGTTTTGAATAAAAGTGGTAGCTTAGCGTTAAAATATTATCACTAAAATTAACAGATGTTTTTAAGTAAAAGTAGTCGTTATCAATTTCGTCTTGGCTATTATCAAACGCCCAGTTCTTTTCTGTAAAATGAAGCTTTATGCGGGTATCAATTATGTTGGGGTATTCAAAATAAAATGGGTTTGTGCGATCAGTTTGTTTTGGCTCGTAAACACTGTTTTGTATTTCAGAAGCGTAAAAGTCAGCTTCATATCCGTCACTGGTTTCTTCCCAAAATTGGCCAATAAGGTACGACTCCCTAGTAATAAGCTGGCCTGTTTGTTTGTCTTCACTTACCTCCATAGGCTTGTCGATTTTGAGCTCGTCAAAAAAACCTTGGTAGTATTCAAGGTATGATTTTGCAACGCTGTCTAGCCCGTTGCGCGCTAAATTACTTCTGCGATTAATAGCTTGAAACTCGGCATAAGAATATTCGGTGGTAAAATGGACAGGCTCTTTTACAGTGTTCGGGATATAAAATTGATCGTTTACTATTACCTTTTTATGCACAGGCGTTTGTGCCATAGAGGTTAAGGTACTTTCGCCATTTTTTATAATAAGGGCATAACCGTAATCAGGTTGTGCTAAATAGGCAAGTGTACCTCGTTGATAACTAATGGTTGGATCCAACCAATAGCGTTTACCCTCGTGAGTAAGCGTAACAATAACGTGGTTAAAAACACTTGCGGTGGCCGGTAGATCTATTAAGCGCTTTGTTTCTTCTGTGTCTACAAGGGCAGGGTGCGCCTCTATTTTCATCGCTTTTAATAACGAAATCAGTAGGGCTGTTTTGTCTTTACAGTCACCATACCGTAAAGATAGCGTTTCTGAAGCAGGTGTTGGCTGATGAGAATTCGTGCCCATTTCTAAGCCTAAATAGCGTATTTCGTCTTGGCTAAAGCGTAATGCTGCGGTAATTCTATCGGCTGTATTAGTATGCTGTGCCTGTATAGATTGTGCTACGGCGTTAATGCTATTAGGTGTTTCGATTGCTGACTCATAAAGTGGTAATGCCCAATTAACAACCTCGTCCCAACGGCTATATTCAGAGAGGTAAACTTGCATGTACGGGTTGTACCATGTGGGTGTTTCAGAGTCTTGTGTGAGTAACGGCGCTTCAAACTCAGAAATAGAGTAGTCAGTACCGTATTGATTACTTGTTTGTTTTACTTCGGCATTGCCATTCATTGTTCTTATATTAAGAGGTGTTTGCTTACCCCATAAAACACGCATGTTTTGTTGCACTACAGGCACAGACCATCTAAGAGTGCGCCGAGTACTAAATTTATTGTCGTAGATAGGGTTGCTGCCGGTGACACTGTAGCTATAGTCGAGCATATCTCCGCTTCGCATATCGTCAACAATAATATTTAAAGACAGCCTACCGTTATAAATTTTATCAGCTAGGTCAGATTCGCTTTGGATAACCGACAACCTCGCAGTTGAAAGTTTATCGATGCGTTTGCCCTCTCTGAGAATAGAAAGTGTATGCAGGGTTAATTTTTCATAGCTTGGGTCAAAATCTAGGTTTAGTTGACTTATGTAGTCAACGCCACTTTGGTTAAGTGCTTGCATAACTAAGCGTGTGTAACGTTGTTGCTTTTGACGTTCGGGGACATAGGTTTGGTTGTCGAGTAATAGGTAGAGTGTGCCATCTCGCACTTTTGTCATATCACTTATTTGGGGTTGTTTTACGTCATGTAGGGTGACCCAATCACCAGGTACATCTATTTTATATTGCGTAGCATAAGCAGGTACATTAATCAGAAAAGAACTACATATTAGCAGCCAATAAATAAAGTATAGAAATATCCGTTTCATTGTTAATTCTTATTATTTTTTATTAAAGCTATACCACTTTGGGTTCATATAGTGGCCTATTTTTAATCGATATTACCATATTGAATGACATGTGAAGAGCTTTAGTATTGTATTATTTTTAAATGCTCGCTCTGCTTTGATTTTAATTAAATAAACCTTTCTTCAATGTGCTTGTGGGGGAATTTACGACTGTTTATTTATTCCTTAAAGGATGCAGTTACAGTAAAAATTATTAAAAATAACAATATGCTCGATGTATATAAGGCCTTTTAAGTTACCATTACAAAATTAAAAAGCATTATTTAAAATGCAGTGTTTATGAAATAAAGCCTAACGTTTTTATTGGTTTATATAATAAACAGCGTGTTGTACCGTTAATATATTCTCTTTGCAAAAAAAATATAGTGAATTGATTGCATTTTAAGCGACTTCTATGGTGATGTTCGCTTTAAGTAATGCTATACTCCCGCCGAATAATTTATCGACTTTATTAAGAGTAAAATAATGGCAGATTTATCGAAGTACAGAAACATTGGTATTTTCGCGCACGTTGATGCGGGTAAAACCACTACTACTGAGCGTATCCTGAAGCTTACAGGTACTATCCACAAAACAGGTGAGGTTCATGATGGTGAATCTACTACCGATTTCATGGATCAAGAAGCTGAGCGCGGTATTACTATCCAGTCTGCGGCAGTAAGCTGTTTCTGGAAAGATCACCGTTTCAACGTTATCGATACTCCTGGACACGTTGACTTCACAGTTGAAGTTTACCGTTCACTTAAAGTATTAGATGGCGGTGTTGGTGTTTTCTGTGGTTCTGGTGGTGTTGAGCCACAATCAGAAACTAACTGGCGCTACGCGAACGAATCAGAAGTTGCACGTATTATTTTCGTAAATAAATTAGACCGTATGGGTGCTGATTTTTACCGTGTAACTGAGCAAGTACGTAAAGTACTTGGTGCAGTACCATTAATCATGACTTTACCAATCGGTATTGAAGATGACTTTGTTGGTGTTGTAGACGTATTAGAGAAAAAAGCATACGTTTGGGATGACACTGGTCTTCCAGAAAACTACTCAATCGAAGACGTTCCAGCTGACATGGTTGACAAAGTTGAAGAATACCATGAAATGCTTATCGAAACTGCTGTTGAGCAAGACGATGACCTAATGGAAGCGTACATGGAAGGTGAAGTACCTTCTGTTGAAGATATCAAACGTTGTATCCGTAAAGGTACTCGTGACCTTGCATTCTTCCCTACGTTCTGTGGTTCAGCGTTCAAAAACAAAGGTGTTCAATTAGTACTTGACGCTGTTGTTGATTACTTACCGGCTCCAACTGAAGTTGATCCTCAACCTCTTATGGACGAAGAAGGTAACGAAAACGGCGAGTTCGCAATTGTATCTGCAGACGAACCTTTCAAAGCGCTAGCATTCAAAATCATGGATGACCGTTTTGGTGCATTAACATTCGTACGTATATACTCTGGTAAGCTTAACAAGGGTGACACTATCCTTAATGCGTTTACTGGTAAAACAGAGCGTGTTGGCCGTATGGTTGAGATGCAAGCTGACGAGCGTAAAGAGCTTACTTCAGCACAAGCGGGTGACATCATTGCAATCGTAGGTATGAAGAACGTGCAAACTGGTCACACTCTTTGTGATCCTAAGCACCCAGTAACACTTGAGCCAATGGTATTCCCAACGCCAGTAATCTCGATTGCTGTACAGCCTAAAGATAAAGGCGGTAATGAGAAAATGGGTGTTGCTATCGGTAAAATGGTTGCAGAAGATCCATCTTTCCAAGTTGAGACTGATGAAGATTCAGGCGAAACTATCCTTAAAGGTATGGGTGAGCTTCACTTAGATATCAAAGTAGATATCCTTAAGCGTACTTACGGTGTAGATCTTATCGTTGGTCAACCACAGGTTGCTTACCGTGAAACTATCACTCGTGAAATCGAAGATAGCTACACGCACAAGAAACAATCTGGTGGTTCTGGTCAGTTCGGTAAAATTGATTACCGCATCAAGCCAGGCGAAGTGGGTTCAGGCTTCACGTTCACATCATCAGTTGTTGGTGGTAACGTACCTAAAGAATTCTGGCCTGCAGTTGAGAAAGGCTTTAAATCAATGATGCAAGAGGGTGTGCTAGCTGGCTTCCCAGTACTTGACGTTGAAGTAGAACTTTTCGACGGTGGCTTCCACGCCGTGGATTCATCTGCAATTGCATTCGAAATCGCTGCTAAAGGCGCTTTCCGTCAATCAATCCCTAAAGCGGGCGCACAGCTTCTTGAGCCAATCATGAAAGTTGACGTGTTCACGCCAGAGGATCACGTTGGTGACGTAATCGGTGACCTTAACCGTCGTCGTGGTATGCTAAGTGACCAAGAAGCTGGTTTAACAGGCGTTCGTATTAAAGCTGACGTACCATTATCAGAAATGTTTGGTTACATCGGTTCACTACGTACTATGACATCAGGCCGTGGTCAGTTCTCTATGGAGTTCTCACACTACGCACCATGTCCAGCTAACGTATCTGAAACGGTAATCGCTGCAGAAAAAGAGAAAAAAGCGGCTAAGTAATTAGTCTTTTAAACTCTAAAAAACCCGCACATGTTGCGGGTTTTTTATTGGTTGAAAATTATTTCAAGTGACTTTTTTAATATATAGCTAGCGTTTATTTTAAGCAGAAAAAAAGGAGCTCTGAGTGCTCCTTTTTAGTGTTATAGAATGATTAAGTAAACTTTCTAATTAGCCTTGCTTTAAGGGTTTTGATTTTAAGCTTACGAACACGATGAAAGCGCTGTACTGGCATTGTTGTTAATTGCTCTGCGGGTAGTATTGGTAAAGTTTCAGGGTATTGTCCTTTACTTGGTACTAATATGCTTTTCAGGTGCCCCTTAAGTGCAGCTAGCGTTTTATCGTTATCGACTTCACTCGGACATATAAATATACCTAGTTTTCTGAGTGCGATGCCAAACTCAATACTGCTAGAGTAACGAACAATAGGTGCTGCAAGTAGCAACCCTAATAAAATAGGGGATAACCACCAGAAAAATACAGGGGTAAAGTAATAAGCAATCCCGCCCCAAACAACTGCAACGACAGTTGAAAACAGTGTATAACCAAACGCTTCTTTCCACGACACCATGCGGCCTTCTCGCGGTTGAGCATCCCACGTTACTTTTTTACCTAAAAATACGCATATAACAAAGTAAGCATGAAAAACCATCATTAGTGGGGCCACTACAACGGCAAATATAGTTTCAATGACTGAACCAGCTATGAGTTTAATTGACCCACCAAAACGCTTGTTTCTATGTATTAAGGTGACAATTAAACCCATTAACTTAGGCAGTAATAAAATAACAATGGTTAGGTAAAGTAATGAATCAATTAAATCTGTTTTTGCAATCTGCCAAGTAGGAAATAATTGATAAGCACGGTTAAAGTACACATCACTATTAAGTGCGCGGGTAACGGCATCGATAGTACTTAATGCGAGCATTGACAGCCAAATAAGCGACGATATATATGCTGTGGCACCCAGTAAAAAATGAAACTTACTCATAAGCTTTAATTTATTTGATGACAATAAACCAAGGTGTTGAATATTGCCTTGTACCCATCGTCTATCACGAATTGCGTAGTCTAATATATTGCTTGGAACCTCTTCATAGCTACCTTCAATTTCAGATAACAGCAGTACATCCCACTCTGCTGAGTGAAGTAAAGAAGCTTCAACAAAGTCGTGGCTGAGAATTTCACCACCAAAAGGTGCATTTCCTTTTAACGTAGGTAAGCCACAACATTTTATAAAGGCATCGATTCTAATTATTGCGTTATGTCCCCAGTAATTAGCTTGATCGGTTTGCCAAAAAGCAGAGCCGGTAGCAAGCATTGGGCTGTAAAGCACTGATGCAAACTGTAAAAAACGGCCAAAAAAGGTATCTTGACGAACAGGAATAGGGATAGTTTGAATAAGGCCCGCTTGCGGGTTATTGAGCATGCTAGTTGTGAGCTCAAGCATACACTTGCCAGTCATTATACTGTCTGCATCAAGTACAATCATATGATCGTATTTACTGCCCCAACGCTCACAAAAATCTGTTAAGTTGCCTACTTTTCGATGTTTATTGTCTTCACGGCGACGGTAAAAAATATGTTTAGCGGTATCACCTAAGCGTTCACACAGTGCATGCCATGCACTGAGTTCATTGTTGGCTATTTGTGGGTCTTGTGTATCGCTTAGCAAATAAAAATCAAAGTGTTCAAGCTGTCCCGTTTCTTGAAGTGACGCTAGGCTTACTTCAAAACCAGCAATTACACGGTGTGTGTCTTCATTGTAAATAGGCATTACAACCGCTGTTTTTTGCTTAGCAATAGCTTGGGCGTGAATCGCGATTGGTTTTATGCGCTTTAAGGTAAGTGGATCGATACGAAATAGCTGTAATACAAACCCTATTGTACCGCTACAAAAGGCCGTCACTATCCATGCAAATGTAATTGAGAATAAAACAAGTAGTGCATACTCAAGTGGGGTCATGCCGTTAGAGTTAAGTATGTCGAACATGATTGATATGCCATAGCCTGATATGAATATAGCGGCAATTGCAAAAAGCCATATGCGAGCTGTTTTAAACGGCATAGGTGTTCCTTTGTTTTGCTTACTTGATGTCATTTGGATACCAAACATAGCTCCATACCTCACTAATTTCTTTATTACGTAGTTTTAACGATAAGCGCATATCAACCGGACTGTCATCTTGTGGTTCAATTTTAAAAGCAACACGCCAGCCGTACCCTTCAGGTAACTTTTGAACGGATACATCGCTTACTTCACCTGTGGTAAGTTGAATATCGGCATCTAACTTAAGTTGCTCCGAGAGAGCATCTAGAGCAGGGCCTGAAAAATCAACAGTGAATTGACGATGACTTTGTGGTGGCGGGTTTTCTTCACCCGGCAAGGCTGCACTGCCGATACGAGTACGAACTACATGTGCTTTTTCATGTTTGTTTAAACTGCTATTAAACGTACTCATTGTGTAGCTCAGCTGTAATGAATCACCTGCTTTAAAGGGTTTTTCTGGTACCCAGTAGCTAACAATATTGTCGTTTGTTTCAGTATTAGTTGGAATTTCGACTAGCTCAACACGGCCATTACCCCATTCACCCAGAGGTTCAATCCACAAACTTGGGCGATCATGGTAATGCGCCTCTATGTCAAAGTAGTTATTAAAGTCACGGTCGCGTTGTGCAAGCCCAAAGCCTTTAGGGTTTTCATATGCAAATGACGTAACACTTAGTTGCGATGGGTTATTTAGTGGGCGCCATACCCATTTATCATCCTGTGATTGAGTTAACAAACCATCAGAATCATGTACCTCAGGGCGGTAATCATCAAAAAACTTAGTACTGTTTTCACCGTGGTAGAACATGCTGGTTAGCGGTGCTATGCCTAACTTTTTCACGTCTTTACGGGCAAATATTTGCATGTCTATTTTAACGGTTGTGTTGGTAGTGGGGTCAATATTAAATTTATAAGCACCAGATACTGATGGGCTATCAAGCAATGCAAAAAGTACAATATTAGTTTGCTCTGCTTTAGGTTTTACTAGCCAAAACTCTTTAAACATTGGGAACTCTTCGCCAGACGCGAGCGCTGTATCAATTGCTAAACCGCGAGCTGAAAGGCCATAAACTTGGTTTGGGCCGACAACACGAAAATAAGACGCTCCTTGAAACACCATAATTTCATCTTTATATTTATCAGTATTTAAAGGGTAGTGAAGTCTAAACCCTGCATGGCCAAGTTGTGTGTTGGTCATGCTTTTAGTTAACTCATCCTTTAGTGGTGCGCTTGTCCCATCGTAATTATAAAAGTCAGTATTAAAAGGAAGCCTGCTGTGTGTTGAGTCGCTATCAACAGTATTGATTGTCACCGGTGTTTTGTACAAAAAACCAGGATGAAATAACTGTAATTCATACAAACCATCATCTTTCCAAACAGCTTGATTTTGCTTAAAACGAATGGAGCGGTAATCTTGATAATTAATGTTATTTAGTGAATCAAGTTCAATATTGTTAGGGGCCTTGTAGTCTTCACTGGCTAATTTTTTTGCACGTGCACTGATCACATCAAATAAACTACTTTGTGAAATAGAGGCTTTGGTTGTGCTTGCTAATACTTGGTTACTAACTGCACATGTTGAAAGTGCAATAAATAAACCCAAAATCGATTTAGTATGAGACTGCCATCGTGTTGTTAGTTGGGTAAGTTGCTTCATTTTTCCTTCCTTTATGAAAACGGCTAGGTCACATTTAAAAGTGATTTTTTTACTTAATGGGTAAGCCTAAATTAATATTTAAATTTGATGTTAAGTACTGACTTTGAGGGGGTCGCAAAGTTGTATTCAATAAAAAATTAAATATGTTTACCTAACACAAAAGATATTAAGGGAGGATAGCTGAAGCTTGTCTGAATTATTTTTACAGAGGAATAAAAAAAGCCGCAAGAGCGGCTTTTTGTTAATTACTTTATGTTACTTATTTCTTTTTAAAGCGACGCACAATAGAAAGTGGTGCTAAAAGAAGAGACAACCAAAGTAAAGAGCCTGCATCGTTATCATCATCTGAACGTAAGTTGTTTACTTTTACAGCAGCTTTTTCAGCTTTTGATACGTTACCAACACTATCTTCTACTTGTACAGTAAACGTGA
This sequence comes from Pseudoalteromonas sp. S408, assembly GCF_005886645.1. Lineage (NCBI taxonomy): Bacteria > Pseudomonadati > Pseudomonadota > Gammaproteobacteria > Alteromonadales > Pseudoalteromonadaceae > Pseudoalteromonas > Pseudoalteromonas sp. S408. The sequence goes on from NZ_PNDY01000008.1 coordinate 40,138, forward strand.
TTCGGTTTTCAAATTCATAATCAATTTCACCAGCAACAATTAGCTGACCTTGATCATTGATTGAGACACTATCGTTCTCAGATATGATGAATTTAACAACAGGTGAATCTTCAGGATTCGGATCTGCGTAATCAAGCATACCAATTACGGTACCTACAGCACTGTTTTCATCAATAGAGAAAACTTGATCTGGAGCAACAACAGGGGTTTGCTCTTCTGGTGTAAGTACAATTTCAGATTTGATATCAACAATCACTGGATCATGATCAGACGCGCGGTATGCACTTTCTGAGTAAAGCGTTGACTGGTGACCTTCGCTCTTAAACTCTACATTGTAATCAAGTACGATAGGCTCGTCGGCATTGATGTGCCAATCTTTAGCTGCCACGACTTTGCTAAGTAAAGACTCTGTAGCTACAGCGTGGTCAAGACTACCAGCACGGCCAGAGAAGCTGTAAGAGTAAGCTAGTGTGTTACCATCAAGCTCAGCCACAACATTTTTGTAACCTTTTTCGTCAAATTTGCGAATTGGATCTTCCATCGCGTAGGCGTTCATATCACCCACTAAGATAATATCTTCGTCGTCTACACCTGTTGGTTTACTATCTAACCAATCAGCAAATGCGCTTGCACCTTCTGTACGGATTTCATTCCAACATGCTTGCCCATCGTTTTGATCTTCATTAGCGCCACTTGCACTACCACAACCGCCTTTTGATTTTAAATGGGCGACTGCAACAGTAAATACTTCTTGCGACTCTAACGATTTAAAGCTTTGTGCGATAGGTGTGCGGTTGCTGAAATCAAATGGTGCTGTAGTTGTAATAGCAGCAGTACCTACTTCTTCAACTTTATTTGCGCGGTAAATAAGTGCAGTTGTAATTGCGTCAGTACCTACTTGGTTAACATTAAAGTCTACAAAAGCATATTCGTTTGCACTGTCAGCATCATTCAATGCGTTTACTAAACTTGCAATAGCACTAAACTCACCAAAGCCATCGTTTTCAATTTCCATTAAACCAACAACGTCAGCCTGCATTGCGCTAATTGCACTTACTAACTTAGCTTCTTGGCGAACCAACTCTTCAAGTGAGTCAGCACCACGGCTAGTTGGGAAGCCAGCGCCTTGGCCGTCACCATTGAAGTAATTTAGAACGTTAAAGCTTGCAACACGTAGGTCTGCATCAGGGTGTAATTCAGGTGCGTCCTCACGTGGGTTAGTTGCGATAAACTGCGGTGCAACTGTTGGGTGAATACGGTATGTGCTAAAGCTGTACGCTAATGCACCTGTTACGCTGTTTACACTATCGCCCGTACGTAATGTATTTTCTGCTGATAAACCAGGAGTCGGGTAAGCAGTAGGATCTGAGTTTTGAGTTGTTGAACCGTCATCAACTAAGATTTTTTTAGTTAAGTTTTCTACTTCAACAGCGTTAGCTGCATCGCCAGGCATAGCAATTTGGGTGCCTTGGTATAAACGTTCAGTTGCCAGCTCAACTTCACCGTAACGGCCTAAACCAAAGTTATTTGTCACAATTAACTCTTGGTCTAAGGTAACTAGCATGCCTTCAAAGGCCTCTAAATCATCTTGGCTTGCTAAAGGTAAAGAAATTTTAGTAGCGCTTACTGATTGACCCGTTGCACATACAGCAACTTGAACAACATCAGAAATTTGCGTTGAATCGAAGTACTCATCAACTGTACCCTGAACACGTACGTGATCGCCAACGTTTACATCGGTATCTGCAAAGTAAACAAATACACCCTCAGAAGTTAGTGGATTTGTATCCTCATCAGCGGCAAGTGAAGTTACAAAGAAGCCTTTAAGTTCATCATCGCCTTGGAAGTCGGCAGTAACGATACCTTCTAATTCTACTAATGTATCTACTAGCGGGCTTTCGTTACCTTCGCCTTGAATAGCGCTAATTAGCGTTTTATCAGCAGCACATACGATTGGCTCAATTGGATCAGGTTCAGGATCTGTTCCGCCACCATTACCCGCGTGAGAACCTAGGCCAGTAAATTCATTCTGATCGAACTGGGTCCATTCTTCGCTAGGGTTAAAGCTTGCATCTGGAGTGACACGACCAGTTACTATTCCATCTTTACGTCTTAACGTTTTGTTTGCGGTTTCTACACCACCCTCTGACCAAGATGAGCCAGGATCTACACCTCGCTGGCCGAAGCTGTCAACAACAGTTGTGCCTTGCATTAAAACTAGAGCATCATCACCATTAAAGTTTACAACTGAGTCAGATAAATCTGCTTTTGAAATAAGGCCTGCATCAGCTCTTGAGTCAGCATTAACAATAACATAAGTGCTATTAGCAGCGAGAGTACCACTTAACGTTAATTCAGTAGAAACAGTGCTAGAACCATTAGAGTAGCGCTGTAATGTATAATCACCTAGAGAGATGTCTGATGATGATGTGTTATATAGCTCTATCGCTTTATTATAGCCGCTGCCTTCAACATACTCAGATATGATTAAGTTGGCGGACGCTGGTGCACTAAGACCTGCTAGTACAAGCGCCAGTGGCGTTATTTTTGTTTTTAACATTTTTTATTATTCCCGTGTATTTAAATCCCAAAATGGGACACCAGTTTAGAGAATCTAAATGACAAAAATAATACAATTATGTTAATGAATGTAAACAAAAAGGCGGTTTAACCGCCTTTTTATCAATTACTTACTTTTTAGTGAGGTATTGCGCGGCTTGTTTGGCAAAGTAGGTTAATATTCCGTCAGCTCCTGCGCGCTTAAAAGCAAGTAAAGACTCCATAATTGTGGCCTCTTCACTTAGCCAACCGTTATCAATGGCGGCTTTGTGCATTGCATATTCTCCGCTGACCTGATATGCGAAAGTAGGTACACCAAATTCATCTTTTACGCGACGTACTATATCCAGGTAGGGCATGCCGGGTTTAACCATCACCATGTCGGCACCTTCTTGCAAATCAAGTGCTACTTCTCTAATTGCCTCATCAGAGTTAGCAGGATCCATTTGGTAGTTTTTCTTATCGGCACCTTTTAAGTTACTTGCTGAGCCAATTGCGTCTCTGAAAGGGCCGTAATAGCTAGATGCATATTTAGCCGAGTACGCTAAAATGCGAGTGTGTATAAACCCGTCTGCTTCGAGTGCTTCACGAATAGCCGCTATTCGGCCATCCATCATGTCTGAGGGGGCAATAACATCAGCCCCAGCGTTTGCATGTGACAGGGCTTGTTTAACTAATATTTCAGTAGTTACATCGTTTATTACATAGCCTGTATCGTCAATAATACCGTCTTGCCCATGTGTAGTGAAAGGGTCTAATGCACCATCAGTAATAACCCCCAGCTCTGGGAAGGCTTCTTTTAAAGCGCGAACAGTCCGCTGTACTAAACCATCGTCATTATAGGCTTCTTCGGCATGGAGTGATTTTTTATCTGCAGGTGTTACCGGAAAAATAGCAATGGCCGGAACGCCCAAATCGGTAAGTTCTTGCGCTTCTAATAAAAGCTGATCAATAGATAAGCGCTCAATACCGGGCATTGATTCAATGGATTCACGGCGGTTTTTACCTTCCAGCACAAAAACAGGAAAAATGAGGTCGTTAACAGTAAGTTGATTTTCGGCCATTAGACGACGAGAAAAATCATCGCGACGCATTCTGCGCATACGTGTGTAGGGGAAAAGATCTAGTCCAGATTGGGCCATATTGCTATGCTCCTATTGTAGGTTTTCAAAATTGACAACTTTATTACGGCCATGTTGTTTAGCGCTATAAAGTGCTTTATCTGCGCGTTCAGTAAATAATTCAGGGGTGTTTATATCATCAGCAATAAAGGTATAAACACCAGCACTAATGGTAAATTTAATTTCAGCACCCTCAACAATAACTGGGTTTTGATAAATATCTAATCGTATTTGCTCTGCTATATCAAAGGCGCCTTGGTTTGCGGTGTTTGGTAGTAAAATTACAAACTCCTCGCCGCCATAGCGAGCGACTTCATCCAGTGGGCGTTTTAAAAAGTGCTTAATAATGCCAGCAGTCGCTTTAATCACGTTATCGCCACTTAAGTGTCCGTAGGTATCGTTGATTGCTTTAAAGTGATCAATATCAATCATAATAATACTTAGCGGTGTTTGCTCTCTGCGTGAACGACGAAGCTCCATTACTAACTTCTTATCAAAAAATCGACGGTTTTTAGCGCCTGTTAACGCATCTTCTGTATTCAGTTGTTCAAGTTCTCTGTTTTTTTCTTCAAGCTCTCTAAGTGTTACTTGTAGTTCAAATGTGCGTTCGTCTACTTGCGATTCAAGCTCGTATTGCGCTTCTTCTTGCAATGCGAGCCGCTCTTTTAAGAGTGTATCTTGCGCCGTATTCTCTGCTATCAAGGTTTGTTGTTCGATTATCTGCTCATCTCGTTCAGTTATGAATTGCTTCATAACCGCGTAACATAAGCAAAAGGTACAACCAAAAAAGAATACAGATATAATGATCAAACCCATTGTTTCGAAGGTGTACCACCCCATTACGGTTATAACAAAATAAACCGCTACTGCATTAAAAAAGCCCAAAGCTAGTAATAAGGCATTTTTAGATTTTGAAGGGTGGGCGCGAGTAGATAAGTAGGTTGTTAAAAGATACAAACTCAAAACAATAGGGGTTATTATTAGGCAATATGCAGTGATTAACCAGTCAGGAAGTAGCCAAATAAATAATAGAGATACCGCGAGCAATTTTGTTATTAACTTTTGCACACGTGCTATTTTGCAAGTGTTTAGCTTGCACATTTGTAGCTGTAAAGGGAAAAACAACAACGCGATTAAAATAAGTAATATTGGCATTATTACTTGTTGAATTGCAGGAATACTCGGGTGTAAATAACGAAAGCCAAACCCGCCTAAATACGCTAAAAAAAGGCCTAGGGTAAAAGTAATCGCTCCCGCTAGTGCAAAATAACGCTTACGAGAAAATCCATACAAAAATAAACAGCTTAATGCTAGTGCTGCCAAAAAGCCGACCATTAATCCATAAACTAAGTTGAAGCCTTCTTTTTTAGTTAAATAAATATCTTGTTGCCATAAACTAATCGGAATACGTAAACCTGATGGATTGTTCACCTTAAGAATAACCCGAGTTGTGGAGCTTGCTGGAAGCGTCAGTTTAGCTAACAAAAACTCACTTTTTATGGGACGTTCATTAAGTGAGAATGAATCACCCAGCCTAATTTCTGACAATATCTGTGCATTATTTAAGTGAAAAAGCTGAACTTCATTTAAAAATGGATTGTCTATTAAAACTAATGGACTAAAGCGACTATTTAACGTGTTATTTATTTCAAATGAGATCCAAACAGGGCGACTTTCTAGGCCAAAGTTTAAAAGTTTTTGATTAACCGAATGCCATTTTTTAGGCTCAAGTTTTAAAGCCGCCTCTACTGATGAAGGCTCAAAAGAATACGTGATATTTTTAACAGAGTAGGACGAAAAATCAGAGTTTATTGTTACCGTAGAAGCAACACCTGAAAAAGTGCAAAACAGTATAAACAGGTAAATAGCAGCCTTTAAACTGTTCATTAACGAGCTTCTAAACCAAAAAGAGTATAAAAGTTATCGGTTGTTTGCTTAGCAATAACATGAGGCTCAAGTTGGTAAAGTTCAGCAATTGTTTGGCAAATATAGGGCAGCAATGAAGGCTCGTTTTTGCGAGACTTCGGTTTAGGTTCAACTGTTCGTGGAATTAAAAAAGGCGCGTCAGTTTCAATAAGTAGGCGTTTTAAGGGAATACTTGGGACTAAAGCTTGCAATGCTTGTCCGCGTCTTTCATCACAAACCCACCCTGTGATACCAATGTATAGGCCTAATGCTAAATAACTTTCGAGTGCACTTTCATCTCCTGTAAAGCAGTGGAGTATGCCGCGTACATTAAACTCGCTAAGAATATTGATCATGTCATCACTCGCATCACGTTCATGCAAATAAACCGGTAAATTTAACTGTTCGGCTAGCGCAAGTTGGCGCCTAAATACGCTGCGTTGAATATCTCGAGGGGAAAAATCACGGTTATAATCTAGCCCACATTCACCAATTGCAATAACCTGAGGTTGATTGGCAAGCAATGTTAACTGGCTCTCTAGTGAGTGAGTTGCTGTTTTGGCATCGTGTGGATGAATACCAGCGGTCGAAAAAAGTTGATAGGTTTTAGCTAACGCTGAAGATTGTTCACTCGATGAAAGGTCGCAACCAATAAGCAGCATTTTTTCAACACCCGCGCTTTTAGCGCGGGTGATGACATCCAGATGCTCATCATCAAACTGGTGGTTTGTTAAGTTAACGCCAGCATCAACCAGTCTGTAAGACATTACTTGGTTCGTTTAACGCGAATAGAACGGTTTTGACCATCTTTACTAAGTAAAAATGAATTAAATACCCCGCGGGTAATGGTTACAGCATCAGACGCTTTTAAGCGTATGCTATCAGAACCAATTTGACGCCATTTTTGGTTATTATTTAATGTAATAATGAGTTCACCATAAAGGGCTTTTTCAACTGATGTTATCGTTGCTTTAATTTCACTTTCTTTATTTTTTTTATCTTGTTTATGTTCTAGGCCAAAGTCATCTTTTGGCGCATCAACCACCGCTACAGCAGGAGTACTTGTTGAAGTGCTTGGGGCAGTAAGCTTTTGAGTCACTGTTGGTTTTGTAAGTGGTTTTCCTGCCATTGTATTGTCGTAACATAATAGACGGTTAAAATCATTTTCGATAAAGCTACATGCTTTCAGTGCTTGTGTATTAATGTCTGACTGCGCAGAAAATGCAGGTGCGCTTAATATAACCAGTAGTGAGAGTATTTGTTTTTTCATTTTATTCCTCAACTTCTTCTTGTGGTTTAGCGGTGTAAAATTTCGCTAAAATTAAACCTAATTCAAACAAAAGTAGCATAGGGAAGGCTAAAAGTGTTTGTGATAAAACGTCGGGCGGTGTTAAAAACATCGCCACTACAAAAACGCCCACCACAATGTAGGGGCGCTTTTCTTTTAAACTCGTAGTTGTGGTTGCCCCACTCCAGCATAACAGCATAATCGCAACCGGGATTTCAAATGCCACACCAAACGCAAAAAATAGTTTTAATACAAATCCTAAGTAACTACTTATATCTGGCGCGAGAGTCATCATTTCAGGACCTGTATTGGTAAAAAAGCCTAAAATAATGGGTAGCACTACAAAATAGCAAAATGCGATACCGCCATAAAATAGTAAAATGCTTGAAGCAAGAATTGGCATCAGCATTTTCTTTTCGTGTTGGTATAACCCCGGAGCTATAAACCCCCAAATTTGATGCAATATCCAGGGTATAGAGGCAAATAAAGCGACAAATAATGTCAGTTTAAATGGGGCGAAAAAGGGAGCAGTTACATCGGTTGCAATCATGGTTGCAGTGCTTGGTAAATGAGACACTAACGGCTGCGCAACAAACGTATAGATATCATTTGCAAAATACACAATTGCAATAAAAATAACTAATATACTCAACAGTGACTTTATAAGTCTGTCTCGTAGCTCTATTAAATGAGCTACAAATCCCGATTTTACTTCTTCAGCCATTATTCTTCATACCATTTAATAAGTGGACCACATAAAGGTAAATTAAATTCACTTTTTTTCATCAATAATTTGTTCAGGTTTTGATTCTTTTGGCTGTTTTTTATAGCTGTGGGTTACCGATTCTGCAGCTTGCTTTAGCTCACTTAAAGAGCTCTGCAACTCAGGGCTTAAATCTTGCAGGTTCTGCTGTTCAGCTTTTTTTAGATTTTCGTGGAGTTCGTGTACGCGCAGCTCTTCACTGACCTCAGCTTTAACAGAGTTAGCCAGAGATTTTACCGTTTTGATCCAGCGACTAACTGTTCTTATTGCTACGGGTAAACGCTCAGGCCCTAGTACAACTAAGCCTACAATAAAAACAACAACTAGCTCCCACATGCCCATGTTAATTAAACCTTATCACTATCTTTGGTTTTTTCTGTGTCTGTGGCTGCGGTATTTTGCGATTTTTGAATTTGTTCAGGTGTCTCTGTTTCAGTTGGTTTTTCATCCGACATTGCTTTTTTAAACCCTTTTACAGCTCCGCCTAAGTCACCACCCATGCCGCGTAATTTTTTAGTACCAAAAAGAAGTACAATGATTGCCAAAACAATCAATAATTGCCAAATACTAATGCCGCCCAATCCCATGGTTTTCTCCAATTAATAAAAAGATTAAATGTATATTTTAAATACTAATTATACGCTCTAAACTGCAAATAGCACTTTGTTTATGTGTGTCGCCAAGCAGCAATAAAACATGCGATAGAACAGGTTATTGTAAGAGCTGCAGCAATGAAATCATGCTGTAAATAACACAATGCTGACACCACCAAAGTAGCACTCCCCAACAAACTAAGCACTAAAGGTTTATGAGATATTGGTTGTGTAGGCACTTGTTTTCGTGCGGGGCGCTTTAGGTTTTGATAAATCAAATCGGGAAGCTCAGGCATTTTTTCTGCCCAAAACGGTAAGTTTGCATACATTTGTTTCAACACAGACAGCGGACCTACTTGTTCCTTTACCCACTGTTCTAAAAAGGGTTTAGCAGTTTTCCATAGATCAAGCTGAGGATAAAGTTGCCTTCCCAGCCCTTCTACATACAGTAAAGTTTTTTGTAGTAATACCAACTGTGGTTGCACCTGCATATTAAAGCGACGCGCAGTGTTAAATAAATTTACCAGCACATGACCAAATGATATTTCAGCAAGGGGCTTATTAAAAATAGGCTCACACACCGTTCTAATAGCAAACTCAAATTCTTCTATACTGGTATCTTCAGGGACCCAACCAGAATCAACATGCAGTTGTGCAACTTGAAGATAATCGCGATTAAAAAAGGCGATAAAGTTTTCTGCTAAATAGCGTTTATCTTCTTTACTTAGGGTGCCAACAATGCCGCAATCTATACCAATATATTTAGGGTTCTCGGGGTGCTCGCGAGATACGAAAATATTACCTGGGTGCATGTCAGCATGAAAAAAACTATCTCTGAATACTTGCGTAAAAAAAACTTCTACACCGCGTTCTGCAAGCAATTTCATGTTTGTATTTTGCGCTATTAACGACTCGGTGTCTGACACGGGTATACCGTAAATGCGCTCCATGACTAACACGTTGCTTCGGCTGTAATCGCTATAAACAGTGGGGATGTAAAGCGCATCAGAATCATCAAAATTACGTTTTAATTGAATGCCATTGGCGCCTTCACGCATTAGGTCTAATTCATCAAGCAGTGTTTTTTTATACTCTTTTACTACTTCTACGGGGCGCAAACGTTTTGATTCGTTATGTACATTGGCAAGTACTTGAGCGAGCTTTTCCATTAATGCTAAGTCGGCATTTATTTGTTCATGGATGTTTGGGCGAATTACTTTAATAACTACATCTTGTTCAATATTATTGTCGTCAATAAGCGTTGCAGTATGCACTTGTGCGATTGAGGCGGATGCTAATGGCGTTTGTGAAAATTCACTAAATAGCTCGCTAATATCATTAATCTCAAGTGCATTTTCTATAATTTTTTGTGCTAGTTCGCCTTCAAAAGGCTGAACTTGGTCTTGTAAAAAGGCAAGCTCTTGCGCGATATCGTGAGGAAGTAGATCGCGACGTGTTGACAACATTTGACCAAATTTAATCCATACAGGGCCCAGTTCTTGTAATGCTAAACGTAAGCGCAGCCCGGCAGGTTTTTCTTTATGCTGATTTCGTAACCAAAATAAGCACCCTCTGGCAATTTTTGCAAACCAAGGCGCTTTATTTTTAGGTACTAATTCGTCTAAACCATAGCTAAGTAATGTTTTAGTGATGTAATACAATCGTGAAGAAGACACAAAAAGTCCTTAGCGTGTTATAGCGTTTAATAAAGTGTTTATACGCTGCTCTATAGCGGCAACTTGGCCTTTTAGTTCTCTATTTTGTTGTTTAAATTGTGCAAGTTCTAAAGGGTGAATAGTGACTGCTAATTCGTCTTGAAATAAGCTTGTAAGTGTAGAGCTTAGTTTTGCTGTTACTTTACTTCCTTGATGCTTTAGCGACATTAAATGCATGTAAAGTTGTTGAGCTGGAGCATCGCCGATATACGCTGATAGTTGCTCAGGCCAATCTATGTCTATTTCCGAAAATGCACCGCTATATGCTTGAGCTATATTCAAATCACCTTGTAAATCAAGTTTATCTTGGCGAATTAACTGTGTAAGTATGGCCGGGTTTTTAAGTGCAACAAGCGTGTCGATATCAGCGCTGATCATGCAATCGCTATAATCGCTGTTGTCTGCGGTATAAAGGTGTAATTTTTCGTCAGCAAAAACAAGTTGTATGGTTTGTTGCCAGTCTCTAACTTCAACAAGTAAACGCTTTTGTTTTACTGTAGTTAGCTTGTGGGCAACGTTAGGGTCGAGTTTAAGTGCTTGGTTTAAAATGCGCTCAACAAGCGAAAGTACAAAGTTGGGTAGCATCAAAAAGGTTGATATATTTGTATCATCACTGGTTTTTTCAGTTGCTTGATCAAGCGCCATGACTCTGTGCCTTAATATTTAAAACCACGGTGAAGGGCAACAATTCCGCCTGTTAAGTTTTGATACGTTGTTTGTTCAAATCCAGCTTCATTCATCATTGCTTTAAGCGTATCTTGGTCTGGGTGCATACGAATCGACTCTGCTAAATATTGATAAGACTCACTGTCGTTAGCAACTAGCTTGCCCATTGTTGGCAGTAAATTGAACGAGTAAAAGTCATATGCCTTGCTAAGTGCTTCATGTTTTGGCTTAGAAAATTCTAATACTAATAAACGACCACCTGGCTTTAGTATGCGATACATTGAGCGCAGTGCTTTGTCTTTGTCGGTTACATTACGTAAACCGAAGGCAATGGTGATCACATCAAAGCTATTATCTGGAAATGGCAGCATTTCAGCATTCATTTGCACGTAGTCAATATTGCCTACAAGGCCCAAGTTATGAAGCTTTTCACGCCCTACTTTGAGCATAGATGAATTTATATCGCCCAAAACCACTTGGCCAGTTTCACCGACTAGTTGACTAAATTTTGCCGTTAAATCGCCTGTACCACCTGCTAAATCGAGTACATGATGGCCTTTACGAACGCCAGAACTGGCTATAGTTTGACGTTTCCATAAACGGTGTACACCAAAAGACATTAAATCATTCATTACATCGTACTTAGCCGCAACAGAGTGGAATACGTCTGCAACCATTGATGCTTTTTCATTTTCAGCAACGGTTTTGTAGCCAAAGTGCGTGGTCTTTTCAGGGGTTTCGTTCATGATTAATCTCTATCGTGGCAATAAGTACTAGTGTACTTTATTGTGCACCGAAGGTGCAATTTGAATATGATTTATCAGGTGTTTTATTGGCCGGCGGTAAAACTGCTTTGACCAAGTGATCGGGCTTTAAATGCCGCATGAGACGCTTTTTTAGCCAGTTGGTTAAAGTCTTCTTTTTGCTGATGCTGGGCAATACCTAATGATAAATTAATACTAGGCAGTTTTGCACCACTTTTTGAACTTACAAAACGCAGCTTTTCAACGCCCTTACGGACTTTTTCAGCAATGAGAATTGCTGTCTCAGGGTCAATGTCCGCTAGTAAAACAGTGAACTGATCTTTAGCAGTACGCCCTGGTAAACCACTTTGCATCACATACTTTTGAACTTGTTTAGCCACTTTATTTAAAATGACTTCACCAATAACATCGCCAAAGTTATCCACAAAATGGGCTAAGTTATCTATTTGAATGGCAATGGCACAAATTGACTTGGATTGGTTTGTCCAAAGTTCAGTTTGCTGGGTCAAATAATGACGTTTAAATAAACCGGTTTGACTGTCTATAATGTGTTGTTTTCGAAGTTGGGAAAGTTGTTTTTGTGTTCTTTCATGTAGTTTTTTAGCTCTAGCTAGCTCTTGCTTAAACTTTTTATGCTGGGCGAGTAACTCAGCAGTTTGCTTATCAAGTTTATTAAGTGCTTGGCGGCTTTGTTCTATATTATTTTCGTCAAGCGAATGAACACATTCACTCACTTGATCAGCAAAGCGACTGATTTGCTTTTCTGTATTTTGTGCATTGTTAGATAATGAGGTAATAACACCGTCTACGTTTTGAATCATCGACACTTGCGTATTGTGTCCGACGTTTAAAAACTCAAAGTAAAGCTGCTCTATTAATACACCATCAATGTTTTCATCGGTAGAAATAGCGCGATCTAATGTTTTATTTAATTTTAGATTTGCTTGGCTAACATAGGTGTATACAACTTGAAAATTCAGGGGCGTTGGCGGCAATGCATAACGTTCTAAGAACAAACACACTTGAGTCATTTTCTCTTGAGCAATAGCCATGGAATCATGGAACATCATTATTTAATACCAACTAAGTACGCATCAATGCTTAATTTATAATTTCATTCCATGAGTCGATTGTGCGTCCGAGCTTTTTTATTATTTTTTTACTACAGTAATCGTTATAACTGCTATTAAAAAGCAAAAATAGGGCCAAGGGAACTTAAATTTTACTTTAGTCGCTTAATAGCTGCTTTTCTCATCAATTAGGCTTGTTTTTAACTCATTTAATATGATTTATCGTTTTAATAAATATTTTAAACGGTACTTTTAGGGCTGATTTTTATTTAGACACTCACCTTACAGTTGTGTTTTTAGTATAAAAATAAGATACGTACTATAAGCAGTGTTTAGAGTTTAAAGAGCTCTTTTATCAAGTAAGTTTTAAACCTAAAAGGCACTCTCAGCAACGATGCTTATCTCATTTACTTGCTATTTACTGAGTCTGCGATAGTTTTGTGAAATTCATTATCTGACTAAACTTTATTATGACGAATCATTTATTACTCAAGCCAATACGCAATACGCTCATCAGCATGACGTTTTTATGTACTTTAAGTGCCTGTCAAACCACAAACCATAACGTCGATAGTCAATTTACAGCGATAGCTAACAGTATTGTAGATTACCGACAAACTACGAGTCCTTATGCTAACACTGAGGGCGTTAATGGTTATTTGTTGGCTAATTTATCGCCTGAGTTTTTAGCTCAACAATACAATAAAAAAATTCAATTTTTGGCTGAGTTAGATGCAATTAATACAAATAAATTAAATGCTGAAAACCAAATAAACTTCAACATTATTCGGGCGCAGGTACAAAACAGTGTTGACGAATATGTATTTAATACTCATTACATGCCGTTAACTTCTGAGTACGGTTTTCATTCTGGCTTATCGTATATTGTAAACAGTAGCCAATACAAAACACTGCAAGATTATCAAACTTATTTAGCGCGTTTGGCTCAGCTTCCTCGCTTTTTTGAACAAAACATTTATTGGATGAAAAAAGGTCTTCAAACAGGTTTAACGCAACCTAAAGCGGTACTTGAAGGGTACGAAGAGTCAATATTGGCCTATATAGTTGATGATGTTACAACATCTGAGTTTTACAAACCTTTTTTAAAAAATAACGCAGCTTTGTCAGAGAGTGAATTTAAATCGCTTCAACAACAGGCTAAATTGGTAATAAAAGATAAAGTAATTGAATCGTATAAAAATTATTTAGCTTTTTTTACACAGGAATACCGCCCCGGTGCGCGCACTACGATAGGTATTTCAAATACGCCAAACGGCGAGTCGTTTTATAAAAATAGAGCAAAATATTACACCACTACCGAAATGACCCCTAAAGAAATACACGAGCTGGGGTTGCAGGAAGTAGCCCGCATTCGCGGCGAAATGGAAGCAATTATAAAAGAAGTAGAATTTGAGGGAACATTTGCAGAGTTCATCCACTTTTTACGAACCGATCCGCAATTTTATGCAACTACACCAGAGCAACTGCTAAAAGAAGCAGCATACATAGCTAAAAAAATGGACGCGCAACTACCAAAGCTGTTTCATACGCTACCCCGTAAACCATATGGTGTTGCGCCTGTACCTGCGAGCATCGCACCTAAATACACAACGGGTCGATACTCTGGGTCAAATAGGGATGATGAGGCAGGGTATTATTGGGTAAACACGTACGCACTTGATAAGCGCCCACTGTATGTATTAGAAGCGTTGACTTTACACGAGGCAGTACCTGGCCATCATCTACAAATATCATTGAATGCAGAGCTAGAAACCCTGCCAAGCTATCGTCGAGATGCGTATTTATCGGCCTTTGGTGAAGGCTGGGGGCTTTACTCTGAGTATTTAGGCATTGAAGCCGGTTTTTACCAAAGCCCATATAGCCGATTTGGCCGTTTAACTTACGAAATGTGGCGAGCGGCTCGCTTAGTGGTTGATACTGGTATGCATATGTATGGCTGGAGTAGAGAGCGTGCTATGCAGTTTATGAGCGAAAATACGGCGTTGTCGTTACACAATGTGAAAACCGAAACCGATCGCTATATAACTTGGCCTGGCCAAGCGCTGTCGTACAAAATTGGTGAGCTCACAATTAAACGTTTACGTAAAGAAGCTGAGCAAGCACTTGGGCAAAATTTCGATATTAGGGAGTTTCACCATCAGGTATTACGCCATGGCTCTGTTCCTTTATCAGTTTTAGAGGCGCAAGTACGTTTGTATATTAATGAAGAGCTAGCCAAACAGAAGAGTTAACCTACAGATGGTTAATTCTTGAATGCATAAAAGTGTTATGTCATGTTGGGCATAGCACTTTTTTATTTTTACAGCAGCGAACCCTACAATGAATAATTTTATAATGTTTAGTATTGATGTATTTGCGAGTCTATTTATTGTTTTTTTAGGTTTGCTGGTTTTAATTGTCGTTATTTTTTATATCCGCGATGTTACACAAACAAAGCATGCAATTAGACGAAATTACCCGGTAATTGGGCGCTTTAGGTATTTTTTTGAACGCCAAGGCGAGTTTTTCAGACAATACTTTTTTGCCCTTGATAGAGAAGAAATGCCTTTTAATCGGGCCGAACGTAGTTGGGTTTACCGTGCTGCAAAAAACGTAGACCGTACTGCGGCATTTGGATCTACACAAAGCTTAGAGGTCACAGGTACGGTCATGTTTATGAACTGCGCCTTCCCTACGCTTGATGAAGAAGCGCTTGCGCCAAGTGAAGTAACGCTTGGGCCCTATTGCCAAACACCTTATTCAACCAATTCGTTATTTAATGTATCGGGAATGAGCTTTGGTGCGCTGTCTAAACCCGCTGTCCGTGCTCTTTCTAAAGGAGCCAAGCTCGCAGGCTGTTGGATGAACACGGGTGAAGGTGGCTTGAGCCCTTATCACCTTGAAGGGGGCGCCGATTTAGTTTTTCAAATTGGTACTGCTAAATACGGGGTACGCGATGAAAATGGGCAGCTCAGTATCGAAAAGCTCAAACAGGTTGCAGCACACGAGCAGGTTAAAATGTTTGAGCTTAAAATGAGCCAAGGTGCTAAACCCGGTAAGGGAGGTATGCTTCCTGGGCGTAAAGTGAATGCTGAGATAGCAAAAATACGCGGTATCCCTGAGGGGGAAGATTCTATTAGTCCAAATGGGCACCCTGAAATTAAAAACCCCAGCGATATTCTCGATATGATTGCAACGGTACGAAATACTACAGGTAAACCAACTGGCTTTAAGGCCGTTATTGGTGCGTATGGCTGGTTAGAAACCTTATTTGCTGAAATAAATCACCGTGGTATAGAGTCAGCTCCTGACTTTATTACTATTGACAGTGCAGACGGTGGAACAGGTGCTGCTCCTCAACCCTTAATGGACTCTGTGGGATTACCACTTCGTGAAAGTTTACCGCTAGTAGTTAATATGCTTGAAAAACACGGACTGCGTGATCGCGTTAAAGTCATTGTTTCGGGTAAGCTTATTGTGCCTTCTAAAGTTGCTTGGGCGTTAGCGCTTGGGGCCGATTTTGTTGTATCGGCTCGCGGACATATGTTTGCATTAGGGTGTATTCAAGCAATGCAATGTAACAAAGATTCTTGCCCTACCGGTATTACTACTCATAACGAACGCTTGCAGCGCGGTTTAAACGTTGCTGATAAAGCGCAGCGAGTGGCTAACTACAATAAGTATATTCACTATGGCGCGGGGCTTATTGCTCACTCATGCGGCGTAACAAGTGCACGAGAGCTTAAACGTGAGCATGTACGCATAGTGCAAGAAAGTGGCCTTTCGGAGCCATTAGACAAAATTTACGAAAATTATAAGTAAGTCAAAAATAAACAGACGCAATAGGCGCATGTTTATTATGAGCTGTTTCAAAAATGAAGTAAGGAAAGTGCGTGTTCAATAGTAAATTACCCGACGTTGGCGTAAGTATATTTAGTCAAATGAGCGAGTTGGCGAATCAGTTCTCTGCACTTAATCTTTCGCAGGGCTTTCCGGAATTTGACACTCCAAACTTTTTAAAAAGTCAGATCACTCATTATGTTCAAAACGGTTTTAACCAATACTCCCCTTCAAGTGGTGTGCCTAAATTACAGCAGCAAATTGCAAATTTGGTACAAAATAAATACGCTACAGAGCTTAATGCTGATAAGCAAATAACTATCACATCAGGTGCAACCGAAGCCCTTTTTGTTGCCGTACGACCAAACGATGAGGTCATTGTATTTGATCCTGCTTACGACTCCTATAAGCCAGCTATTGAGCTTGCTGGTGGGAGGTCAGTACATATTGCTTTAAATGCGCCAGACTTTACGATTGATTGGCATAAGGTAGAGCAAAAAATCACAAAAAAAACACGCGCTATTATTATAAATACGCCCCACAACCCAAGCGCTAAAATATTTACACATCACGATATTCTAAAGCTTAAAAGATTAGTTGGTACTTACAACCTTTATGTTATTAGCGATGAGGTATATGAGCACATTACCTTTGATGAGCAACTACATTTAAGTGTACTACGCGATCACGAGTTATTAGCTAAAAGTTTTGTTATTTCGAGCTTTGGTAAAACATTTCATTGCACAGGGTGGAAGATGGGTTACTGCATTGCCCCTGATGACTTGTCAGGTGAGTTTAGAAAGATTCATCAATATGTCACCTTTTCTAGCTTTACACCTGCTCAGCATGCATTGGCCGATATGTTAGAACAACAAGGCGATCATGTAGATAGACTTAGTGATTTTTATCAACAAAAGCGTAATTTACTTATACGTCATTTACATGGAAGTCGATTTACAATTTTACCAAGCCAAGGAACCTATTTTTTATTGTTAGATTACAGTGATGTATCTGATTTAAACGATATTGAATTTTGCCATTGGTTAGTTGAGCAAGCAGGTGTTGCGGCAATACCCTTAAGTGTTTTTTATCAAACGCCCCCGGGTGACAAGGTTATTCGCTTATGTTTTGCAAAAAATGATGAAACCCTAAAAGAGGCAGCCCATATTTTATGTCAACTTTAACGCTCACATTAGTACAAAGCTCTCTTCACTGGCTCGATAAAAGCGCTAATTTAGCGATGTTTGATAAGCAACTAGGTGGGCTAACAGAGAAGCCTGACCTTATTTTATTACCTGAAACGTTTGCCACTGGTTTTGCTATAAACCATGATTGCGCGGAGCCAGAGAATGGCCTAGTGCTTACTTGGTTAAAACAACAAGCAAAAAAACATAATGCAGTGATTGCTGGGTCGGTGCTGGTGGCGCAAAATGATAAAAAAGCCAACCGTTTTTATTGGGTAAAACCATGTGGTGAAGTGACCCATTACGATAAGCGTCATTTATTTCGCTTAGGCAATGAGGGAGATCATGTAATAGCAGGAAATGAGCGAAAAGTTTTTGAAATTAATGGCTTTAAAGTACTGCCTCAAGTTTGCTATGACCTGCGTTTTCCGGTGTTTCAGCGCAATAAAAATGACTACGACATAATGGTTAATGTAGCAAATTGGCCAGCGGTACGACGTCCCGCTTGGGATACATTATTGGCAGCTCGTGCGATAGAAAATTTATGTTATGTGGTAGGGGTTAACCGTGTAGGCGATGATGGTAATGGCGTTGCTCACAATGGTGGTACGGCTGTTTATAACTTTAAAGGAGAGACATTAGCCAAGGCGGGCGATAATATTAAACAATTATTGACAATTACACTTGAAAAAGAGCCTCTAGATGCGTTTAAAACGTCTTTTCCCGCTTATTTAGATGCCGATCCGTTTACGCTAACTTAAGTTATCTTCACTTAGCACTAAAAATATTTAGTGTTAAAATAGACGCTATTACATTGATTGGCGGCTAATTAGCATTATGAATACTTTAATCACTCCTGTTATTTTAGCTGGGGGTATTGGCTCTAGACTGTGGCCTTTGTCTCGCCAAGCCATGCCCAAACAATTTTTACCGCTACTCGATAACCACTATTCGTTATTACAAAGCACTTTAGCGCGAGTGTCAGGTAATCAGTTTGAAAAGCCAATACTGGTTTGTAACGAACAACACCGTTTTATTGCTGCCGAGCAAAGTACAATTATTAACCCGCAAGCGCTTTTACTAGAGCCTCAGGGTAAAAATACGGCGCCTGCCATTGCGTTAGCCGCATGTTACGCACTACAGCAGGGGATTGATGGACCAATGTTAGTGATGCCAGCCGATCATTATATTGAAAATTTTGATGAGCTAACACTTCAGTTAAATGATGCTGTTAAGTTAGCTGAGCAAGGAATGCTAGTTACCTTTTCAATTACACCTACACACGCGCACACAGGGTTTGGGTATATAAAGCAAGGCAGTAAAATTTCAGGCTCAAACTGTTTTGAAGTCGCTGAATTTAAAGAAAAGCCAACCCTAGCAACAGCACAAAAATACCTAGCGGAAGGTGGTTATAGTTGGAATAGCGGCATGTTTTTATTTACGCCACGAGCTTATTTAAATGAGCTTGAACGTTTTGCGCCAAAAATAGCACACAGTGTTCATGCTGCCTCTCAGTTTTCACACGACTTAGGCTTTACAAGGCCAAACATAGAGCCACTTAAAAGCTGCCCAAGTGACTCTATTGATTACGCTATTTTAGAGCGCAGCAACAATGTAGCGGTTATGCCTGTTGCGCTTAAATGGAGTGATGTAGGTAGCTTTAGTGCGCTTGCAAGCCTTACTAAGCAAGATGCGCACGGTAATAACGAAAACCAAAACCATATAGCACAAAACAGTACGAATAATTTTGTTATTAGCGAACACGACCATAGTATCGCAACGCTTGGGGTAAGTGATTTAGCCATTATTCACACCCACGATGCCACACTGGTTGCCGATAAGAATAAGCTCGACGGTTTACCTTTATTACTTAAACAATTAGCACAGGGCCAAAGTGATAAACTCAATCACCATCAGGTTGTGTATCGTCCGTGGGGTAACTACCGCACTTTGGTTGAAGATAGTGGTTTTAAAGTTAAAAAAATAACCGTTAATAGCGGTGCTAAGCTTTCAACACAGCAACATCAGCATCGTGCAGAGCATTGGGTGGTGGTATCGGGAATTGCCAATGTTCGCATTGATGAGCAGTTGCTAACGCTCACCCAAGACCAATCGTGCTACATTGCCGCGAAGCAAGTTCATAGCTTGGCGAATAACCAACAAGTGCCATTAATTGTTATTGAAGTACAAACGGGTGCCATACTTGATGAATCCGACATACAACGGTTTGATGACTTATATGGCAGAGAAGGGCTTTAACGCCTTTTTAATTTACTTTATGAAAGTTGTCCACGGACAAACTTTAAGTATTTTTCAAGGCTGCGTTGCCACAGTTCGAGCGCTTCATTAAGTAGATCGTTATGTGGCTTATTATCAAGTAATCGGCGTTCTATTTTTTTAAGCTCCATGCCATAGCGGTTAAACCCTAATTGTAATGCAGTGCTCGCTTGGCGATGCAAAAGTTTAATGCATTGCTCGGGGTGCTGGTCTATTAACCCTTGGCAGCGAATTAACTTATTTCGAGCAGAAAGTACAAACTCATTATAAATAGACGATACCTCATCCTCACTAAACGAGCTGGCGAGTGTTTCTATAGCCGTTTTATCATAAAGGGTATCAATAAGTTCTACTGCAATATTTGTGGTTTGATTTGATTGAGAGTCGCTTAATGCTTGGCGTAGTTTTTGGTGTTTAATTGGCTTACCAACAATGTCTTTAATGCCCAGCGCTAAATATTCTTTAACTTCATCAGGACTTAAACTGGCAGTAAAAGCAAGTATAGGTGTTCGCTGGTTTTTGTGCTCAACACGCTTTAGGCGCTTAATAACTTCTTGTCCTGTTAAATCAGGTAGGTTCATATCAAGTAAGACTACGTCAAAGTGATATGCTTGCATTAGCTCAATGGCGCTTTTACCGTCTTTAGCGAGCTTAATTTTGTGCTCGTCGTCTGCCATAAACTCAATGGCTATTTTTTGGTTTAGGTCTAAATCTTCAACCAAAAGAACATCAAGCCCTGTTAAGTAGTCTTTTGTTTGATGGCGTTGCTCTACAAGGCTTAACTCACCTAAGGTAAAGGTCGTTATAAAGCTAAACACACTACCAATACCCAGTTCGCTAGAAATCTCAAGGCGACTACCGAGTTTTTCTAATAAGCGGCTTGTAATTGCAAGCCCGAGACCCGTGCCACCTTTTTCTTTACCTGCACTACTTTGTACATAGGGCTCAGTTAAGTATGCAATTTCATCGTTTTCAATACCTGGGCCTGAATCCTTAACACTGACTTTAATGGTGTGTTCTAGCTGCTTTTCTAAAATCAAATCAACCTGAATTTTTACCACACCACGGTCGGTGAACTTTATTGCATTGCCGACTAAGTTAATAATTATTTGTCGTAGCTTTTGTTGGTCGCAGTAGTAACAGGCTTGCTCGGGAACATTACACACAAGCTCAAACTTAAGCTGTTTTTGTTCAGCTAACGGGCTGAGTAACAGGCATAAATTATTTAGCCAGGTTTTAAATTCAATGTCTTCTTCATAAAGGGCTTCATCACTTTGGTCTAAACTTGCATATTCAAGCACTTTATCGACTAGTAAATTTAATGATTCTGCTGAGTTAATAATTGCTTCGCAATAAGCCTTACTGTGTGTATCGCTTGTTTGGTTCATAACCAGTTGCGCGCTACCTAAAATACCATTAAGTGGCGTGCGTATTTCATGGCTAATGGTAGATAAAAATAGTCCGCGTATTTCTAAATCTTTTTGGGCTTTAGCGGCTAACGTATTGAGGTGATGTTCCCGGCGTTCATTACATAGTAGCGCCATGCCTGCAGCATAAAACATCGGTGCAATAGTTCCGTTTAAAAATAGTACGGTACTAAACCAGCTGCTTGAAACGAGATCTTTTTGCTCAATTTCATTCATAAAAATTGAACGTGCAATAAAGGCTAACACCACGAGTGTTAAAATTGTAATGTATACAATACTGCCGTTGGGATAAGGTTTACGAGCGTACTTTATAAATATAAACAGTAAAAACAAGGCCTCTGAAATATGTTGTAAATCGGATGCGATTACACGGCCAGCTAAAGAGGGATCAAAAAAACTATAATAACCAAATACCACTGCACTAAATGCGGTGACTGAACAAAGAAGCTTAAACCCAGGCCCGCGATAATTCAAAAATTGGCTAATAGAAAAACAGTGCACAATAGAGGCTGCAAACATTAAGCTACATGCTGCATTTATAACAATTAAATTATGGGTGTTACTCATAAAAGCAAATGCAATAACTGCACATAGCATTAATACCGGGTAAAAAATATAAAGTAGTGTCCCCGGAATTTGCTTATTTGTTCGCCATGTTAAAATATTCAAAAATATCATAACAACAATAACGGCTATGCTGGCAAAATAAAGAGTGTAGGAATCGAGCATCAGGCTTCCAGCAAAGAAATTTTAAGTTAGAGTAATTAAAATATTTTAAGTTAACAAGTGCTTAGACTAAATACAAAAAAGACACCTAAGTGTCTGTTTTTTGCTTTGAACTACGCGTTTAGCGAATTTCGTCTGGTATATTTTGCTGTGCCCAAGATAATAGCTCAATACGGTTACGACACTTAGTCTTTCTAAATGCGCTGTATAGATGAGTTTTTACTGTGTGTGGGCTAATGCTAAGTTCTTCAGCAATTTCTTTATTTTTAGAACCGTTACTCATTAATGAAATAATTGCTTTCTCGCGCTTAGTAAGTTTGACAGGTTCAATATCGCCCTCTGTAAGCTTGTGAAGTGCATCTTTATTAAACTGCAACATGCGATTTAACGCATTACACATGATGTCGCGACGATACCAAAGCTGATCTTCTAATAAGAGTCGAATACCTTTCATTAGCACATCTGCATTGTCGGTCGTATAAAATACACCACGAATCCCGCTGAGTAATGCTCGATTGGCAAGCTCTGGGTTTTCATCTAAATTAAATAATATGATATCGCACTTAACACGTAGGTTTACTAGTTGTTCTTTTAATTTTCCCCACGCGTCATTGCTAGACGTTTCAATAAAAAGTAAGCGAGTTCCTTCAGGTGTATCCAATATATTAGTACCGGTTGTTACGTCTAGTCCTTGCGTTTTTAGCAATGGCTCTAATACGTTAATACCAATAGTATTAATTGGATCTTTATCTAATAACAAAAAGGCAGAACTGCTCATGTTTTTATACTCTTTTATAAAGCTGACTGATTAAGTTTATCACGATTCCCACACCTTTAGTATTAGAAAACCGCTATCGTACTTAAAAACAAGTACAATTTTATGATTATTTAAACATAAAATGTTGCAAATAAGTAATTGTTTTTTAATTTATAGGAACACATGCTTTTACATAGCATGCAGTAACCGAGCTTAATTAAACGATTTCTTTTTTGTTATCTTGATAAGGAGGCCACCCCATTTGCTTACCGGCAAGCATGTGAAGATGGATATGATAGACGGTTTGACCGCCATGATCGTTGCAGTTCATAACAACACGGTAGCCGTCATCGCTAAAGTTATGTTCTTTTGCAAGCTTCGCGGCCACCACATATAAGTTGCCTACTAAGTGTGCGTTATCATCATTTATATGATTTATGGTAGGAATTGCAATTTTTGGGATAATTAACACATGAAAAGGAGCTTGAGGGTTTATATCTTCAAACGCGAGAGTATTTTCGTCCTCGTAAATTATGCTTGCTGGGATTTCGCGATTAATTATTTTTGTAAATAGTGTCTCTTGGCTCATTGTGTGTTCCTTATCAAGTGGTATGAAATTTAGATTCACTAATGACAAATTTTCAAAGCAGTGTCAAACTCAAATCAACCAAAGGAGTTAATATGCGTAAATCAGTGTTAATGAGCAGTGTAGCTGCATTGCTATTTAGTGTATCGGGTATGGCAGAAAATATTCACTTTCCTGAAGAGTTTGTGCCGTTACAAGTCGGTGAGCGAATAATAGAAAGCTCTTTGTTTAGTCGTGTAGACGATTTAGAGCTAGCGCCGGGTTCGTATCGGCTAAAGCTCAAGTATACCGACTTATACGATGAAGATTACGATATGCATGAGGTGGTCGAGTCAGAGCCTTTTTGGGTTGATATTACGATTGAGGCGGGCACAGATTACACCTTGGTATTTAATCGTGCTGAAAATGCAGTAGCGGCTAAAGTATTTGCTCAATCGCCCATGGTAAGTTTAAAAGCTAAAGGCAGTGCGTTAGCTGCACCATTGAGTGTTGTCTCTAATAACCAACTTGCTAGCGAAGCGCCAGTGAGGACTATGCGAGAATCACCTGCGAGTCCAGAAAAGCCGAGTAGACCGATTAAACCAATTGCACCCATTACAGGAAAAGGCATGCCAAGTGCGACGCAAATGCTCGACTTTTGGTGGCAACAAGCAACAATTGCTGAGCGACAGGCTTTTTTAGCAAAAGTAACAAAATAAGCTGTTTGAGATAAGCATTAAAAAAGGGCCAAATTTGGCCCTTTTTAGTTCCTATTTTACGCTGTTTATTATTCAAATAAAGCGTCAATAGTGCCTTGTGCTAGTGGGTGGTAACCCGGACGTGCTTTTAAGTACACCTTTTGTGCCCACTCTTTTTTACCGTTAGTAATCAGTGATTTGTACAGAGGGACAATTAGCTTACGACGACCAATACCTGATAAATGCTTATCAAGAGCAGGGTAAATCGGTTGGTAACCGTTGCCCGCCGCAAGCATATACCATGCAAATGCGCGTTCTGCGTTGGTTGATTGCGTTAAGTTAAACTCACCGTCTAATTCAGTCATTTTTTCAATGCTTAAATCACGTGGTAGGTTATTTAAAAAGTGTAACCACTCATGTACTGTCCAGTTTGCTGTTGGGAGCTGCGCTGCAGTTGTTGCGCCTTGTAACCAAGCTGTGGTTGCAGTATCGACCTTATCGAACGCATCAGAGGTTGGGTTTGGCGCATCGCTTGGTAAACCAGGTTCAAAAATCCACTCGTTCACTTTATCCATACTAACAATACCTGGGTACTTGTTAATTAAATGGGCTTCAATATAGGTAACAAATTGTGCAGTCGTTAACGATTTAAAAGCAAACTCGTCAAAGTAAGTTTTTACGAAAGGGTCAAACTTGTCACGACCAAATTTGTTTTCCAAGTAAATTAAGAATAACTGACCTTTAGTGTAAGGCACTGAGCTAAAGGCATCGTCTGGATCGCGGCCATTAAGCTTTAAGTTAAGACGAGTATCAGGCGCATCAATAGTTTTAAGCTGTGCACGTAACCCTGCGGCATCAAGAGCTTGCTCCATTACTGCACGGTCGCGACCAAATACTTCTTCCATAATGCGGTTTTCAACGTATGAGGTAAAACCTTCGTTTAACCATAAATCTTCCCACGTTGCATTAGTCACTAAGTTACCAGACCAAGAGTGGGCAAGCTCGTGCGCAATTAGATTAACTAAACTTTTATCACCAGCCACTACAGTAGGCGTAATAAACGATAAACGCGGGTTTTCCATGCCACCAAACGGAAAGCTTGGCGGAAGCATGAGTAAGTCGTAACGACCCCATGCATAGTCGCCGTACATGGCATTGGTTTTGTCGATCATGGCTTGCGTGTCGTTAAACTCAGCAACCGAGGCTTCTAAAATTTCTGGCTCAGCAAAAATACCTGTTTGATGAGACATCGCTTTAAACTCTAAGTTACCTGCACCAATAGCAATTAGGTATGGTGAAATAGCTTGCGGCATGTCAAAGTGATAATCGCCATCTTTATAAAGTGCGTCTTTATTATCGGCACTCATAACCGCACGAATATCTTTAGGCGTAGTAATACGCGCAGAATAGGTTACTCGCATTGCCGGTGTATCTTGTACAGGTAACCAGCTACGAGCGTGAATTGCTTGCGATTGGCTATACATAAACGGGTGCGTCTTACTTGCTGTTTGTTCAGGTGTTAACCATTGTAAGCCTGATGCCTCTGGACGGCTGTTATAGTAAATACGCACTACTTTGGCTTGGTTTTTAAACTCAATAGTTAGCTTTGAACCTTTAACATCATCACGGTTTGCTAAAGTGAATTTTGCTTTGTGCCAGCTGCCTGCTTGCGTTTGATACATTACTTTATCGATGTCTAGGTCGCGAGTATCAAGCACTAGCTTTTTGCTTTTGCTGTTATTCCACTGAAGTGTATGCTCAACAAAGCCTTCTAATTGCTTGTCTTTAAAATCGACATCTAAATCAAGGCTTAAGTGAGTTGTAACAACATCGTCAAGATTGGCGTATGAGTTTTGATCAACAGCATTCGCCATTGCTTGCGAACACATGCCCGCCATAGCGAGGCTTAAAAAGAGAGGTTTAATTTTCATAATTACCTTGAACACAAATAAAAAGAGCAGGTTTTATAACACGATTGACAAGGTGGGTTGAGCAATTTTTACAATCTGATGCGTATTTTGCGACGATGAGGTAAACTATTGCGATTAGTTGGCGGTTTATCTTGAGAGCCTTGTGACGCACGCATTACACCCTTTACACACCTTTGCATTACATACCAAATGCCAAAATTTAGTTGAAATTACTGACATTGAGCAGCTATATAAGCAAAGCTTTTCGTCACCTTTCTGTTTGTTGGGGGAGGGGAGTAATACCATTTTTTTAAACGATTACCATGGTACGGTAATTAAAATGGCAACTAAAGGGATTAATATTACCCCCCGTAAAACCGATACCTTAATAAGCGTTGCAGCCGGTGAAAATTGGCATCAATTAGTCAAATTTTTATTGGATAAAAACTTACCAGGGCTTGAAAACTTAGCACTTATACCCGGCACTGTTGGAGCGTCACCGGTGCAAAATATTGGGGCCTACGGGGTTGAACTTTCAAAATTTATAGAGTCAGTCGAATACTTTGACATACACAGCAGAGAACTTGTTTGTTTGACTAACGAGCAATGTAAGTTTGGCTATCGTGATTCTATATTTAAACATGCATTGAAAAATAAAGCGGTTATTACACGTGTATTGCTAGTATTGCCAAAGCAATGGCAGCCTGTGCTGAGTTATGGTCCGTTGCAGCAGCTGAAAAATGTGACTCCGCGTACTGTATTTGAGCACGTTATCCAAACACGTAACAGTAAACTGCCAGATCCATACACGTTACCCAATGCGGGCAGCTTTTTTAAAAACCCAATAATTACCAATCAACAATTAGCAACGCTATTAAAGCAATTCCCTGAATTACCGCACTACGCATTCGGACAAAGCAAGCATAAGGTCGCTGCAGGGTGGTTAATAGATAACGCAAACCTCAAAGGTTATCGGGTTGCGGGCATTGAAGTTCATAGGCAACAAGCATTGGTATTAGTAAATCATGGCGATAGCCACGGCGAAGATCTAATTAGTATAATCAAGCACATTCAACATATTGTGTATTCGCGTTATAGCATACTGCTTGAGCATGAAGTGCGCTTAATAAATACAACTGCCGAATGCTATGTACAAGGAGGCGTTACACAGTGAAAGCACCTGATGGCAATAAACTCGCAATATTAAATGCATTAAATAAACCGGGCTTTGTATCAGGGCAAGCGCTGGGAGAGCAGCTAGGTATTAGCCGTGCGGCTGTGAGTAAGCATATTAATAGCCTACAAGAGATGGGTTTAGATATTTTTAAAGTAACGGGCAAAGGTTATAGCCTAAACAACTACGCTGGGCTTTTAAACCAATCGCAGATACAACAGCATTATAATCAATTAAATAGTCAGTTGAAGTCGCAGTCAGCGAACGTAGAAGTTCATCCTATAATCGACTCAACCAACTCCGAGCTTATGCGGCGTATACAAGCTAAAACAGCGCTTGAGTCGGGGACTATTATAGTGGCCGAAATGCAGCAAGCTGGGCGAGGGCGTCGAGGACGTGTGTGGCAGTCACCGTTTGGTGCAAACCTTTATTACAGTTACTTTTGGCGTTTAGATGATGGTCTGCAGGCAGCTATGGGGGTGTCGATTGCGGTGGGGTTAGCGGTATACGATACAATTAAAGCGCTTTATGACATAGATTTAGAGCTTAAGTGGCCAAACGATATCTACCTAAACAAACAAAAGCTTGCAGGTGTACTTGTTGAACTAGATGGGCAACCGCAAGGACCGTGTCAGCTGGTATTAGGAATTGGTATTAATTTACAAATGCCAGAAAATTTCAGCCAAAATATAGATCAAGCATGGACTGATTTAAGCCAGCATACCCAAAAGCTAGATAAAAATGAGCTGGTGGCATCACTCACTTATCACTTAGAGCATCGGTTAGAACAGTATCGTAAAAGTGGGTTACAAACAATGCATCAGCAATGGAACTCACTGAATGCTTTTGCTGGTGAGTGCGTAGAGCTAAATACAGGCCATAGAAGTTGGCGGGGGATATGCGAAGGAATTGACCCTCAAGGGGGGATTCGTATTCGTCAAGATGGAGATGTAAAAAGCTACTATGGCGGGGAAATATCACTGAGAAAGGCATCGCTATGAGATTACTCATCGATGTAGGTAACACCTCTTTAAAAGCCGTGCTTTGGCACAACGAGCAGGCACAACAAGCCGATTTAAATAATTTACCCTGGCCGCAAATAACAGACGTTGTATACGCGTGTGTAGGGCGAAGTGAATTACTCAATAAAATATTAGCTCAAGCTGCTACGCATCACACTGCATGTTATGAAGCAACGGTAACTAAAACACTTCAAGGGCTTACCTGCGCGTACGAGCAAGTAAACAACTTAGGTATTGATAGATGGCTTGCGCTCATTGCTGGGTTTACATTGCATCCAAATAAAGCGTGCATAGTGGTTGATGCGGGTACGGCCACAACGATTGATGTATTAACCAGTGAAGGACAGCACTTAGGCGGGTGGATTTTACCTGGGCTTGATTTAATGACGTCATCGCTGACGCAAAATACTCAGCGTGTATTTGACGACGAAAATACTCCGTTTGTAAGTCAGTTAGGAAAAAACACCCCTAACGGCTTAAAAAATGGTGCGTTAGTGGCCACCATAGGCGCAGTTGAACAAGCTAAATTACATTTAGGTGCAAAAAATAGCACCCAAACAATGCAAATTGTTTTTGCTGGTGGTTATGGCGCGTTATTACAGCAGCAATTTGAAGGCAGTATTTATGATTCTTTGTTGGTAATGAAAGGTTTAAATTTTTGGCGAAATTTAAGCAAAACGAGCTAAAAATAGAAAAATAAGTAACTTTTGCATGAATATTGAACATTTAAGCAATAAAATCGCATTTTTTTTAATTTTATAGTTGCATCCCAATAAACCTTACTCTAATATCTCGCCCCGTACTAAAGCAGTGCCGACTTAGCTCAGCTGGTAGAGCAACTGACTTGTAATCAGTAGGTCAACCGTTCGACTCGGTTAGTCGGCACCACTTTCCTTTTACCGAAAGTGAATTAGTAGAGAATTATCGTGGAGGGGTTCCCGAGCGGCCAAAGGGATCAGACTGTAAATCTGACGGCTCAGCCTTCGCTGGTTCGAATCCAGCTCCCTCCACCACTTTATTCTTGACGGTTAGAGGTAGATTAAGAACAGATTCCTAACGCGGGCATCGTATAATGGCTATTACCTCAGCCTTCCAAGCTGATGATGCGGGTTCGATTCCCGCTGCCCGCTCCAGTTCTTGTGTTGCTGATATAGCTCAGTTGGTAGAGCGCACCCTTGGTAAGGGTGAGGTCGGCAGTTCGACTCTGCCTATCAGCACCAGTCTTAAGAATCTTCTTGATTACTTCCTTTATCTGTCAGAAAATACTATTTGAAAAAATTAACTTAATCTACCTTCGGTGGATTATTTTCATATGTAATCTAGATACACAAAACTGATAGGTTCCGTCATGGCAAAAGAAAAGTTTGAA
>NZ_PNDY01000079.1:0-357 GCF_005886645.1 Pseudoalteromonas sp. S408
TTAGACATCACTTTAAGTTGGCTCGCTATAAACTGGCACGCATATTTGAAGCTTATTTCGTTCGGTGCTCTGTTGTGTGACACCGCTGCCAAACTCGCCTCTCTTCTAACTAAGTTGTAACCTAACATAAGCCCCCATAACTCTTGATACACAAGCTCAACCTTCTTGCTCCTCAAGGTAATTGCATTATTTTGCATTGATGACTTTATATCCCGATAACCCAGCTCTATTTCCCATCGCTCATGATATAAATTGGCGACATCCACAGCACTAAATTTCTCTCTCGGCAACGATGTAAAAATGGTTTTATCTTTCCCATCAATTTGGTATGTAACCGCTCTAACTTCCCATGTTTCT
>NZ_PNDY01000080.1:0-386 GCF_005886645.1 Pseudoalteromonas sp. S408
TTTACCAATGGGGCATCAAAAGAGATCAACGGCTTCACTTCATTCACCAACAAAGCACTTTTGGGTGTTTGATCGTGTAAATGAGTATTATATAAAGCACGGTTAGCTGCTAATAATTCTTTATAATAATATCTAAGATCTTCGGCTGAAGGAGAATCGGGAGCTGTTTCAATAGCTATATTCAATAAGCGCAGCACATCTCTGCGTTGTGGCTCCTTATTATTTTGTAACTCATTAGCTATTTGCTGTAAAGCATTGTACTTGTCTATATCATTCACCATCATTTGGCGAATAAGTGTAGCCGCATTATCAGCCGCTTCTTTTATTGGTGCTATATATTTCTCCCAGGCTTTCAATCTACTCGCACGCACATATTCTTTTGCGGC
>NZ_PNDY01000081.1:0-216 GCF_005886645.1 Pseudoalteromonas sp. S408
TATGAAGCAGCGGCACATGTAAAGCCCCATGCGAATATTAGTTTAGTGCAATTTCAACAATATGAAATGATGGAGGCAAGAATGATGGCACCCTTAGTTAGAATTATCCAATCGTTCAATCCTATCACTATTGATATAAATGACTTTGGCTCTTTTCAAACCCATACTATCTTTTTTAATATCGCTACTAAAAACGAATTGATCTTGATGGTGAAA
>NZ_PNDY01000082.1:0-319 GCF_005886645.1 Pseudoalteromonas sp. S408
TGATGGTCAATTTCCGTCAGCTGGAGCAGAGCCAGGATGTCGGGCTGTGCTGGATGCCGACCACGCGTCTCTCGCAGCTTGAGCCCTACAGTGTCGTGACGGCGCTGATTCGCTGGCGTCTGGACGGCAATATCGATCGCGAAAGCGTCGAGCAGCTGTTCGAGTCTTCCGAGGCGTTGCAGGGCATCAGCGAGGAAGTGCGTCGCTCTTTCCATGCGGTGCTCGGCACGGCGGAAGATACTGCCGAAGATGAAGTGCTGATCCAGTCCAGCGAGACGGTCGAACGCGTCGTGCGCGTGCTGCATCTGGTGATCGAGAA
>NZ_PNDY01000083.1:0-275 GCF_005886645.1 Pseudoalteromonas sp. S408
AATAGCTTTTGATTCGTTTGCTGAAATTTTAACCTAAAATTAAACAAAAACTTCTTTTTTGTTGCTGTGATGGCCCCATCGGTTAAATTGTGTATAGTAAAATCACAAGCATATTATCTTAAGTGGCTGTTATTTATAACGTGCCATATGATCCGTTGACAATTTTTGACCACATACTGCAAAAAGAGCTTGCCAACTAAAGCTAGGCTTTTTAACTCTGGTGTTCTTTAAGCGAGGTTGCGTGTTGCTGCACGCCGCAGCTGTCTGGATCATGA
>NZ_PNDY01000084.1:0-208 GCF_005886645.1 Pseudoalteromonas sp. S408
GGTTATGTGATGGAGAATCCACAAAAGAAAGCGGGTAAAGTGAAGGGCGAAGAGTTGATTGCTAATAAGCAAATTTATGCTTGGAAAAATAATGGATTCGATAATATCCGTAGTACTCAGAAAGGCGCTGCTCAGGGATCCTTTCAGGCCAACTTTAAAAGAGGTAATGGAGATAATATGGGTTTAGCCGGTGGTTTGAATGATAATG
>NZ_PNDY01000085.1:0-253 GCF_005886645.1 Pseudoalteromonas sp. S408
GCGTGAGGAAAGAGGCTCAATTTTGCAATAACAGTTTTTAAAGATTTTTAAATTTTTAGTATGAATAATATGTCAAGTAAATGTTTTTTAATTTTATTTATTATTGCTTGTATTATCAGTATAAGAGGTTATTCAAGAGAGGTTGCTTTTATTATAAAAACTGACACCTCTATTATTAAAATAGATCAAGAAAAGGATAACTTTAATAATCTTTTTGATAGTTTAATAAAAATTATCGAATGTGATGACACAA
>NZ_PNDY01000086.1:0-395 GCF_005886645.1 Pseudoalteromonas sp. S408
AATATATTTCTGGCTGCTTGTACTTCTTCCGATGTTCTATCTTGTAAGATCAATTTTCTACCCACACAGCTTATCAGTATGGCTAATTCAGGGAACTGCTTTTGTCCTGTTTCCACAGATTTAGCCGCTGCAATAGAAGACCCTTCAATAATTTTCTCAAAATTGGCTTTCATCAATCTTACGCGAGCCCCCTCAGGAAGATTGCCTGCAAAAGTCATTGTTTTCTTATCTTCATCAATGGTAAGTATTGTTCTCACAAGATTTTTTCCTGAATCATCTAAACGCATAGATAAAGGGAATAAAAGTGCCGATCCCGGTAATTCATTTACATAAGGACCCAAATATTGTTTATATAGATCTAATGCGGTTTCGCCATCAATCTCGTACAACACATT
>NZ_PNDY01000087.1:0-274 GCF_005886645.1 Pseudoalteromonas sp. S408
TTTCCGTTGGAAATATTAGATGTAATGCGCGAGCGTCCGAATATTTGTAATTACTTGGATATGCCTTTACAGCATGCCAGTGATCATATGCTTAAAGCTATGCGGCGCAATATTACGCGCGCTGAAATGACGGAACTGATTCATCAAATAAGGGAAAGAGTTCCCGGTATTTGTTTGCGAACTACATTAATAGCCGGCTTCCCGGGAGAAACGGAAGAAGATATTGCAGAACTAAAATCATTTTTAGAAGAACATCGTTTTGATAGGGTAGGGA
>NZ_PNDY01000088.1:0-255 GCF_005886645.1 Pseudoalteromonas sp. S408
GCATGTTGCCTTCACCTCACGTCAGCCGGGAGATGTACTGCGAGTGGCAGGGCGGGGGCGGCGCGATCTCAAGCGCTTGCTGCAGGAAGCCGATATCCCGCCGTGGCAGCGTGACCAGTTGCGTGTGGCACGCATGCACGACGGGACAATCGCGGGGCTGTGGCATCCCTCGCGGGGCTGGTGGCTACTGGCCGCACTCACACAGCAGTGAGGCCAGCGGGCGGTCTCGCCGATGTCTTGCGCTGTGCTCGCTCA
>NZ_PNDY01000009.1:0-171589 GCF_005886645.1 Pseudoalteromonas sp. S408
ACATAAATACTAAAAAATTTGTCAATAAACAATTAAACAGTAAACAGTAAACAGTAAACAGTAAACAGTAAACAGTAAACAGTAAACAGTAAACAGTAAACAGTAAACAGTAAACAGTAAACATTTAATTTACATTATATGCGAATAACCTATTTAATTATAGGTAGTATTTTTTTAAACGTAGGCGTAGCTGCAGCTTTTGTCCATTGGAAAATAACAATTTCTGCACATGAAATTACCGCTCCGCCATGCTTTAGTTGTTCTATTGCGATACTTTTATGCTCGCTATTACGAGATCCAATTGCGTCGGTTACTAAAACCACCTCAAATCCACTTTTTAATAAATCGATACATGTTTGTAGAACACATACATGCGCCTCAGTGCCCGCCACAACAATAGTTTTTTTATTAAAACTAGTTAATTTTTCCAAAAAGCCGGCTTCTTCGCATGCACTAAAATGAACTTTACTAAAAAACGTAGCCCGCGGTAAAACCGATTTAATTTTCTTATCAGTTTCTCCCAATCCATGTACGTACTGCTCTGAGATCAGTGTCGGTATGTCGTGCACGCATGACGCCTGGGCTAATTTTAGGGTGTTTTTTAAAAGATTCTGAATATCACTGATCATAGGGGAAAGTCGCTCTTGAATGTCTATAATCAATAAAAGGCTATCTTTAGCTTGTATGTTTGTTAAAACCATTTAAGGACCTCTCTATAACTATTTAATAGCCTTAAATATTAGCTTAATACATTAAATTAGCATTGATATTTTCTGTTTATTATTTGTAATTAAAAAATAAAACTTGTGCTATATTTAACACTTAGCTGAATAATGCATTACCTGTTGTGGAGATCGGTCATCAGTGCCATTTAGTAAACGTTGCCTTTTTATTTTAATTTTCATGTTATGTATTACTAATGCAGTTGCATCGCAAAATTATGCCCAACAATTACAGCGCCTTTCTACCGATGAAGGGCTCTCGCAAAATTATGTTGAAAAAATACAAGAAGATGAGATTGGATACATTTGGATTGCAACACAACAAGGATTAAACAGGTTTGATGGCTATACTGTTGAAACATTCGACGGTGGTTTTGAGCTAGACAAACACTACATCTCTACACTGTTAAAAACAAACGATGGTAAGTTACTTGTTTCCACTGATATAGCTGGTGCATACCTAATAGACCCAAAAACTCTCAAAACAGAAAAAATCTACTCTGGCCAGCTAGATAAAGAGACACAAATTTATTCTCCTGTTTCAGCAATGGCGGGACAGAACGAGCTTTACTATTTAGCTGTTGATAACCAAATACTCACTTACAATAAGACCACGGGTGCTTTTACACAAACAGCGGCTTTAGCTAATAAAACCTCATATATACGTGCTCTAACACTACATAATAATAATACACTTTATATTGGTGCCAATGATGGGCTATATGCATTTAACCTTGTTAGTAATCAACTTGCAGAAGTACCGCTTCACCCTGCCGAACAAATAACAATAGACAACATTAATGTAAAGTTTTTGCAGGTAGATAAAGAGCTTGGTCTTCTAGTCGGTACGGTAGAAGGACTTTATAGATTCGCATTTTCAAATGATAACCAATTCCTCAGTTCTAAAATAACAACGCTTATTTCCGACCTTAATATTTGGGATTACATTACTTCTGATGATGGTGATTTTGTAGCAACCGAAAAAGGGTTATTTAGTTTTAGCCGAATAAACGGCGAAATAGAGCTCATATTAAATTATGCAAAGAGTAAATTTAATATAAACGATAACACGATTAGCGATTTAACAATAAGCCAAACCGGAGTGCTATGGTTATCTTCAAGAAGCCAGGGGGTATTCACATGGCCTATTAACACTAGGCGATTTAAAAATATTAATTTGCCCGTCAATAATACAATAAACAAAATACTCGAAGACGACGATAATATTATTTGGTTTGGCACAAACGATGGCCTAGCTCAATACAACCCTAAAACAGAAACCACGCGTACTTTTTTAAACTCAACAGACACTAAAGCAGTGTTTGGCTCATCAGCAGTTTATGACATTTTTGCTTCTTTCCTAGGAAACAGCCAATATTTATGGCTGTATACATACAATGGGTTTGAATTATTTGATAAAAACAGTAAACAATTAGTGTCAAATTTAAGTAGTAATAACGATTTACTTACTCAACCGACTATTTTTGGCTTTGCCAAAATTGACACCCATAAATATGCGTTTGCAAACGACAAAAACTTTTACCTGTTTAACGAAAAAACGGGTGATATAAGGGTTATTAAAGGACTTAAAAACCTACTAGATCCGATAAATGCCTATGTGTTTCTTCCGCCATTGGAAACTCATCCTAATGAACTTTTAATTAGTATGAGTAATAGCTTGGTTAGGTATAACGAAGAAACACAAAACTTAACCTCAATATTTCAGTCATCAAATACAAAAGGTAACATTTATTATACGGTAGAT
Source organism: Pseudoalteromonas sp. S408 (assembly GCF_005886645.1). Lineage (NCBI taxonomy): Bacteria > Pseudomonadati > Pseudomonadota > Gammaproteobacteria > Alteromonadales > Pseudoalteromonadaceae > Pseudoalteromonas > Pseudoalteromonas sp. S408. The sequence goes on from NZ_PNDY01000009.1 coordinate 2,488, forward strand.
AATTACTACCTTGACTTAAAAAGAAATATTTTATGGCTTGCAACGACTCATGAAGGTTTAATTGGCATAGACCCACAAAGCTACGAAAAAAAGCATTATCTAAGCCTTAAAAACTCGTTAAATTCTAATTCAATTTTGTCTTTAGTGCCTGACGAAAAAGATTACCTGTGGGCAAGCTCTGAAAATGGACTCTACAAAATAAATCTCAACACACTTAGTGTTATAAGTTTCTCGGTTAAAGATGGTTTAAACACTAATAAATTCACAGATTACACACAAAAGAAATTGAATAATGGGCAAATAATAATTGGCAGTAATGCAGGCGCCATACTTTTTAACCCTGCTGACTTCAAAACAAAAAAAACAACCAAAAAACATAAACTAGCAATTACAGATGTCAGTTTATTAACGAGGGAATTGCCTTTTTCCCCCATTAAATACAGTAATCAACCGCTCAAACTAAACCATGATGATATGGGGTTAACGGTAAGCTTTTCTGATTTTTCCTACCCAGATACAAATAAAACGTTTTATTATGTGGTTCTTGATGGTCCAACATCCCTTACCTATGAGAACTTAAAAGCAAACCAGGTGTTTTTTACTAAACTTCAACCAGGCGACTACTCTCTCACTATAAACGCGCATTTTAAAGATGGTGTAATTAAAACCCAACCCGTGAAGCTCAGCATAAATGTAGCCCATGCTCCCTGGAAGTCGCCCTTTGCACTATTCACATATATTATCATTACGCTCACCCTTTTCGCTTTATTTTTTTGGCAGTACAGAAACCGTCAAAATGTCATTCAACAAGCGCATACAGACACCATAAACTCGAAAAAACAAACAGAACTCGCCCTTAGAAACAATAAAAGTGGCGTATGGGATTATCAATTTTTAGACCGTTCAGTAAATACTTTACGTGGCACAGAACTGGGTTACGAAAACTTAGAAGAACGGGTAGCTATAGAGCAGTTTTTTTCTATTATACATCCTGACGATAAGCGCCGCTTTGAAACCAAATGGCAAAATTATATAAGTAATAAAAGTAAAAATAAAAATTGGCAATTAACATTTCGTCTTCGCCATAAAAATGGCCATTGGTTATGGTACCAAGACACCGGCCAAATAATTTTTGATACTCAAACAGGCAAACCTTTATATGTATCAGGTATTTATACCAATATTACTGAGCAGCGTGTTAATGAAGAGCAAGCTAAAATATTAGGTGAAGCATTTGGCCAAATAAACGATTGGTTGCTGATTTTAGACGACCATTTACTGCCTTTTTCCGCGAATAATAGTTTCATAGGAACGTTTTCAGATACACAAACATCTACAAATATTAGCCCTAAACTATTTATAAAATCGCTTGGTATAGAAAAGTGCAAAGAATTTGCAAAAAGATTGAAGGCATTGCAGCCAACTGAAAACTGGCATATCGATACCTTAATAAAAACAGCTAAAAATAATAAGCACCCAGTGCATATTAATGTGACTGCAGTAGCTAAAAGCACAACAGAAGTAAGCTACTATGTAATTGTTATTTCTGACTTAACTGAGCAAAAGAGAGCTGAAAATGAGCTGCGTTATTTAGCTAATTATGACGCACTGACAAAACTACCAAACCGTAGTTTAATGTACCAAAACATTGAGGAAGCCATTAAGCAAGCTGAAAGCTCAAATACACATTGCGCACTCCTGTTTATAGATTTAGATAAGTTTAAACCAGTGAATGACTCTTTTGGTCATGCTGTAGGTGATAAGCTTCTTTGCAATATTACTGAGCGGGTCAGTAATATACTTGACGCAAATTCACAGCTTGGCAGACAAAGCGGGGATGAATTTTTAGTCCTTATTAAAAATGTAGAATCGCAAGACTCGTTGAAGGAAACCGTTAAGCTAATTAGTAAAGAATTAGCAAATAAGGTAATGATTGAAGACTTTGCCATTAATATTTCAGCCAGTATAGGGGTAGCTCTTTATCCCTTTGATGCCATCACAACCGACATTTTAATTCGCAATGCCGATGTTGCAATGATGCAAGCTAAGCAAAATGGTCGCAATGACTTCAGTTTCTTTAGCGATGAAATGAATGAACAAATAAAACAAAAACTGCTGCTCGAAAATGATTTAAAAGATGCAGTAAAAGCCGACCTTTTGTTTAATCATTACCAACCCATTATTGATATAGAAGCAAAAACGATTAACGGCGTGGAGTTACTCATGCGTTGGAAAAACAAAGGACAATTTGTTTCACCTGCGGTGTTTATTCCTATATCAGAAGAAACAGGGTTAATAGAACACCTAACTGAGCTTGCACTAAAACGTGCGCTTATTGAATTAGCCCCATTGCTTAATGAGAACCCTTTATTTTATATTTCTTTAAACTTGTCGCCTAAACACATTTTAAAAGCAAACATAACTGATCGGTTGGAGCATATTTTAAAAGAATTTAATGTTCAAACCAGGCAGCTAAGGCTCGAAATTACAGAAAGTATTTTGCTCGAAGATAAATACAAAGCTGCAAAGCAATTACAAGCGTTGAAAACAGCAGGGTTTAAATTATTGCTTGATGACTTTGGCACAGGTTATTCATCATTAACTTATTTAAGCCAATTTCCGATTAACGTTATAAAAATAGATCAGAGCTTTGTAAATAGTATTGGTGAGGATAAAGGAGACGAGTCAATTATTAAAACTATTCTTTCTTTAGCTGAAAACCTAAACTTATATTGTATTGCCGAAGGCGTTGAAAATCGTGAGCAAATGGAGTTTTTAGCTAATGCGGGGTGTCATGTGCTTCAAGGTTATTACTTTGCAAGGCCGATGAGTGCTGAGGCTCTTAAAGAAAGTAGTTGTTTTAGCAAAATTATTGAGCTTATTTAAAATATCTAAAAAGAGGATTTAAAACCTTGGTACTTAATTAATGTTAGGGCCAATTGGCCTTGTGGACTAAAACTAGTTAAAGCTAGGAGCGATTTAATCGCAGCGCGAGGTTTTATAACATCATGGGCTTGATAACTGCTCCTGCATCACTCTACTGAATTACATCCATATAAAAATAAGCCAATACCAAGCAACAAGCAGTAAATTGCTCTGAGGAAGCCCCTTCGGGGACATGTCTATTAGGCACCGATGCTGCGCTAAAGTTTATTTGAGAGAGTTACACACTTCATAGGCGTTACCTTGCCTAAATGCCATACAAAATACTAAAGATTGAACTTTGAAAGATTAATAAATCCTAGTGAATATGATGACACTCATGGCTTTCAATTTGCAGTACGCTACTGGTTACTTTAAACCTTTCAGCAAGCAGATTTTCCACCTTTAAGCGACATGCTTCATCGTGTTTTTCAATAGTACAATGCTTTTTAAGTACCACGTGAGCCCCCACTACTAAACCATCGTAGTTACGTGTTACAGTCACATTATGTACGTTATGCACGTGTTCCATACCTGTGATTTCGCTTTCAATATCAGTTACTTTAGGAAGCTTAGCTTTATTTAAACGTAAGCCTTTAATGCAACTAATAATGACTTTAATACCCGTAAACAATACAAATGACGCAATGAGCATACTCGATAAAATATCGATAATTGCAAAGCCTGTTAAATATATTAATACACCAGCAACGAATGTAGATACTGTTGAAATTAAATCAAAAAATGAGTGTAAAAACACAGCGTATACATTAATGCTTGCTTTACGCCCCTTGTACAAAACCCAAGCAGCTGCACCATGAAACAAAAAGCCTAAACCAGCTATAACTGACATTAAATAACTATTAATTTCAAGCTCATTACCCTCGTGTTGATGAATAAAACGCTCACCACCTTCATATAAAATGACTAAACTAATCGCAAGGTATAATATACCATTAACAAGCCCCCCCACTAACTCAGCACGTTGATATCCATCGTTATATGTTTTTGCTAAATGAATTGCAAAACTTGATGCGATTAATGCTATAAAAAGCGAACTATTGTGAACAAATAAGTGCCCTGCATCCGCTAATACCGCTAATGAATTAGCGTAGTAAGCACCAATAACTTGTATAACCATAAATGAACATGTAATGGCAAGCGCAATAAGTAAGCGTCGGCGAGAAGCTTGATGTGTTGTGATTTCTGTCATGAAATACTTGAATTACCTATACTTAAAATGCAAATGAGCCATTTGAGGCTCACTGGAGAAAGGAGTAATGATATACAGTATCAATTATAATACGTCGTTCACTTAAACGCACTAAAAAGTTAGTAATATCAACAAAAGTGTACTAAAACATATTATATAAGAATAATAATAAACGAACGCAACCAAGCTTCGAACTAACAAGAGGTAATCATAAGCCTTGAATTCAATAAAAGACATATGGAGAACATTAAAGTGCCTCCCTTTTGCTGTTTTAGTACATGATTCAAAAACACGCAATTACAAAGCAAATAATCAAGCCTTAAAATTGTTTAAATTAGAACAGGGCGATGAACTGTGCGCAAACCATTTTGGCCACATTAAGCTTATAAGCCCATTAAGTAAAAAACCTTTATTACTGCAAAACCTGTTTGATGTTTACCTCATACCTAATGTGTTAAATAACGTTGTACTTGAAATTAATGAAACAGCCTTTTTATTAAATATTAAATTTGCCTATATTAACGAGACCGTTTCAATGATTACTTTTGAAATAGAAAAACACAAAATCGATGAACAGTATAATTTTGATGTTGTTATATCGAATATATCTGCAGACCTCATTGATATTCAAAACGATAATGTAGATGGTCATATAAATTATGCACTTAAAGCAATTGGTACAGTATGCCATGCAGACCGTAGTTACCTTTTTAAATTTAACGACGAAAACTCTCAAATGAGTAATACGCATGAGTGGGTAAATAAAGGTATAGTGCCTTTTAAGGATTCGTTGCAAGATGTACCTAAAAGCGAACTACCTTATTTTTTTAAATTAATGAACGACACATACTTATTTAAAGTTAATGATGTTTCGGATCTACCAGCCTCTGCGGGAGGTGAAAAAAAAGAGTTTGAACTACAAAAAATTAAATCTGTATTGTGTATTGGCTTAAGCTACGAAAAAGAGCTGGTTGGTTTTATCGGTTGCGACTGCGTAGCTGAAAAACGTGAGTGGACGAACCTTGATTTAATACGAATTAAACTCGTTGGTGAAATACTCACTAATGCATTCAAAAATATAAACTACAAACAAAAGCTAGAACTAGCGCAGCAGCAACTCATTACCGCCAATCAAAAATTAAGCGAATTAGTAAACACTGACGGTTTAACAACAATTGCCAATCGTCGGTGTTTTGACAAAACCTTTGAAGATGAAATACAACGCTGCGTTCGTTATCAGCAACCCATTAGTTTAATTATTTGCGATATTGACTTTTTTAAAAAATACAATGATAGCTATGGTCATCTAAAAGGAGATGAGGCTTTAAAATACGTTGCAGAAACACTTCAAAATTTATGTAAACGCCCCGGCGACCTGGCAGCTCGATATGGCGGTGAAGAATTTGCAATTATTTTACCCTGCACAGACTCAGAGAATGCAAATTGTTTCTCTACCTTAATTCAAAATGACATAGCGCGACTAAACATTGAACATAATCAATCAGATGTAAGCAAACAGCTTACTTTAAGTATTGGTTTTTATAGTGTTATCCCTAATACTAAAACAATAGCTAAAGATATAATTTCAAAAGCCGATGCTGCTCTTTATCATGCCAAAGAATCAGGCCGAAATAAAATCTCAGAGTATTCTCATAAATAATATATGTTGCTTACAATGTTGTTTTTGTAGGTAATTGCCCTGATGAGTGTTAATCTTAAACCGTTTAAAATTAAAACAATACACCATTTTATGACTAACTATTAAAAGGAATATTTAAATGGATCCAGTATCTCAAATACTCGATATCGTGTTTACCGTCGAGGCATTTTTACTCATATTTGTTATTGTGCTTCTAAAAAGCAGTGTTAAATTTGTCCCTCAAAATAGAGCTTGGCTAATTGAACGTTTTGGTAAATACCAATCAACCAAAGAAGCCGGACTAAACTTTATTATTCCGTTTATTGACAGAATTTCAGCTGATCGCAGTTTAAAAGAGCAAGCGCAAGATGTTCCATCTCAATCGGCTATAACCAAAGATAATATTTCATTAATTGTAGACGGCGTACTTTACTTTAGAGTACTCGATCCATATAAAGCAACCTATGGTGTTGACGATTACACATTTGCGGTTGTGCAACTGTCACAAACAACAATGCGTTCTGAGCTCGGTAAAATGGAGCTAGATAAAACGTTTGAAGAACGTGATTTACTTAATACCAATATAGTAGCTGCAATCAACCAAGCATCTGAGCCTTGGGGTATTCAAGTATTACGTTACGAAATTAAAGATATTGTGCCACCAAACTCTATTATGGAAGCTATGGAAGCACAAATGAAAGCTGAGCGAGTAAAACGTGCCCAAATTTTAGAGTCTGAAGGCGACCGCCAAGCAAACATAAATGTGGCCGAAGGTAAAAAGCAAGCACAAGTTCTTGCAGCAGAAGCGGATAAAGCTGAACAAATTTTACGTGCAGAAGGTGAAGCAACTGCAATTACAACCGTTGCAGAAGCACAAGCAAATGCCTTACTAAAAGTTGGTGAAGCTGCAGATACCGAACAAGGTCAAAAAGCAATTCAACTTGATTTAGCAACTAAAGCCATATCAGCTAAAGAAGCAATCGCACGCGAATCATCGGTTGTTTTACTACCTGATAACGCAACAGATGCAAGTTCAATGGTTGCTCAAGGTATGGCTATTATTAATAGCTTAAATAAACAAAACAAAAGCTAAGAATTAGAGAGGCTAGTATGGACTTTATTTTGCAAAACCTACCGCAAGCACTCATGGTACTGGGTATACTTGCTTTGATAGTGGAGGTAGCAGTGCTTGGTCTCTCTACTATTATTCTATTGTTTTTTGGCTTATCGCTGCTGATAACGGGTTTTTCAATGAGCATTGGTATTTTACCTGACTCATTAACAACAGCACTTTGGAGTAATACTGTGGTAACGGCTATTTTAGCCATTGGTTTGTGGAAACCACTAAAAAAAATGCAAAATCGAGTAGATACCAAACCCGTAACAAACGACTTTGCAGAGCTTACGTTTACTCTTGATGACGACGTTACCGATCAAGGGTTAACTACGTATAATTATTCAGGTATTAGCTGGAAATTAAAAAGTGAGCAGCTAATTAGTGCAGGCACTCGCGTATACGTTATAAAAAAAGATGTTGGCGTTATGTGGGTCAAACCCGTAGCCTAGTAATCTGTAAGCTAATTATAAAATAACGGGTGGCTCTAGCTGCCCGTTTTTTATTCCGGTTATTTGCAATGTCGTCCCTTGTACATTTTGTAAATCATTATTAGATTCGCACAGTGCTGAAGTTACAAATAGCAGCTCACCTTGTTTTCCACCAAATGCTGTACATGTAGGATTAAGGATGTTTACTTTTATTGTGTGGAGTAATTCGGCATCAGGCGATAAGCACATAACGCACCCCATTCCCCATACCGCTAGCCACAAGTTACCTTTACTGTCGATTACGCATCCATCTGGGTCTATGTCTGTATTACTAAATTGATAAAATACCTTTTCAGTACCAACAACTTCGCCTGTAATATCATCAAGGTCAAGCTGGTAGATACAGCTTGTAAAAGAGTCACAATAGTAACCACGTGAGCGGTTTTTATCAAAGCACAAACCATTTGGAATAGTTAAATCAGTAATAATGCACTCAAGCTTTTTATTGTAATAGCGGTATACTTTCCCCTGCCCTTTTTCGGCACTCTTATCCATGGTACTTAACCAAAAGCCACCCCACGGATCGGCTCTCCCATCGTTTGAGCGTCTATTAAGCTCATTACTTTCAAGTTCTATAATTAATTCAGTGAATTGACTGTTTATGTTATAGCGATAGATACCTAACTCAGTTCCTAAAATCAAATGTTCTGCATCATGCCAAGCTATAGCGGTCACTATAAAAGGCATTTCAACCGAGTATATTTTTTCTGGTTCATCGAATGAGCAACAAAATAACAGTTTTTTATTGATATCAACCCAAAAAAGCATATCAAGTATTGGATGCCAAAGAGGGCTTTCTCCAAGCTGGTTTTGTACTTTACTAAATAGGATTGTCTTAAAATCAGCCATACTAAAGCCTGTGACCTTTCAGAATTAAAATTATGTATAAATGGGCATTTTTAAGGCAACAAACTAAATTGCCTAAATAGCAACTTTTTGGTAATCCCTATAGATAACATCGATTTAGTAAAAAATATATAGCACTTCCTCAAACTGCTGCTTTTGATCACAGCAACATCGTTTTAAGTAGCCGCATAGAAAGAACTCGTATACCAATTCACACTAAGACTCAATTAAACGAATTAGTATTAAATATTCTTTCCTATTAACATAAACTTGCACAACAAAGGTTATCACTGTTTAGATGTACAAATATTCATAAATATCACTAAACTAGTGTGTAAATAAATTAATATATAAACTATTAACCTGTGTAAGACACTCAACCATTAGTAAAATAACGTATTGATTATATGAATTTTTTACTCGCTCTACTCAAACTTAATTGCTAGCATAAAAACAGATTAAAAGGAGTTATAATTATGGCCAAAAATATAAAACATGCGCTTGTAGTCGAAGGCGGCGCAATGCGCGGTATATTTGCGGCGGGCGTGCTTGATGAATTTTTAACGCAAAGTTATCAACCCTTTGATTGTTATTTTGGAGTGTCAGCAGGGGCAACAAATGTCGCCGCGTTTTTATGTAATCAACCTATGCGAAACCACAAAGTAATAACCGATTATTCTTGCAGGCCTGAGTTTATTAATCTAGCAAGATTTGTTAAAGGCGGGCATTTGTTTGACCTCGATTGGCTATGGGAGCAAACAATTCGTGATATTCCCTTGCAAACAGAAGTCTTTGAACAAAACCCACAATCATTTTACATTGTTACCACGGCAGTCGATTCAGGCAAAGCCCTCTACTTAGAAGCAACAAGCAATAGCATGGTTGAGCAGCTAAAAGCATCCTGTGCTATTCCCATTGCATATCGTGATTATCCAATACTCAATAAAATACAAATGACCGATGGGGGTGTTTCAGACTCTATACCTGTGATTAAAGCATACGAAATGGGAGCACGCGAAATAACCGTTATACTGTCTCGCTCGCTTGGTTATCGTAAAAAATTAACAAAAGCACCTTGGCTAACAAAAAAAATATATAAAGGCTACCCTGCATTAATTAATGCAACTTTAAACAGAGCCGAAGTTTATAATAAAAGTATCGACTTCATATTAAGCCCGCCCAGTGATTGCAAAATTAATATTATTGCACCACCAAAACAATTTAAGGTAGGCAGAACAACTAAATCGTTTGATGTTTTAAATAATGGCTATAACATAGGTTTAGAAGAAGCCCGTACTTATTTATTGTCATGTTAAGCTATAGAAATAATTAAAGAAAAAACATTAGCTGCCGATAGTAACCTTGATTTGTTAATTGTATTTGGTTAGGAGAAATTGATGAGTGAAAAAATGAACGAAGATGCCCTTCATGCTCTTAAAATAGCATTTACGTATATGCCAAAAGCTATTGAAGTAACTAAATACGAATACGGTGAACGTTATCAAACAGTACTGAGTCATATTGAAGCGGTAAGAGAAACACTGCTTATAAACGATGTTGACCCAGAAGAAGTTGATGGCGATATTAACCCTGAATACACACCTAACTCAACTTATTAAATAACTAATATTTTTTTAATTATGGTTTATATAAAAAGCGTCTTAATATTATTTAGTTTGTGAGCAATAAATCATCACTGTTTCAATTTTGTTCTATCTGTATTAGCTGCTAGTTAAAATTGAGTTTGAAAAATTATTTCTAAAGGATCTTTTTCTATTGAATTTTCTTAGGCAATTTCACGACATAGTCTCTGACCAAAATTTGGCTTTTGATGATAAAACGCAAAAATTATTAAATTTTGGGCTTAAAGTCTTTGGCCTCGATTTAGCTATTATCAGTGAAGTACAAGAACGTATTTACACTGTTCTATATGCAGTGACTCCTGACAACGGGCTTGCCATCGGCACACAATTTAATTTAAATGATACCTACTGCGTTCATACGCTCAATGCAGGCTCCGCACTTGCGTTTCATAATGTATCGCAAAGCGAAATAGCCGATCACCCATGCTTTACTAATTTTCAGCTAGAGTCTTACATTGGTGCTCCAATTAAAGTTGGAAACGAGGTTTTTGGCACAGTTAACTTTTCCTCAGCCAATCAATCTCCGGTATTTACCGATCAGGCCTATGACTATATAGAGTTATTTGCGCAGTGGTTAGGCGCTGAGTTTGCCAGAAACCAAACTAAAGACCGCCTAACAAAAAACAGTAATAGCCTATTAAAGCTAGAAAGCGTCGCAAATATTGGCACATGGGAAGTTGATATTGCTCACAATAAAATTTATTGGAGCAAACAAACCAAGCTTATTCACGAAGTTGATGAAAACTATCAACCAATGATGGAAACAGCAATCAACTTCTACAAAGAAGGATCTAGCCGAGAAAATATTACTAAAGCAGTAGAATTAGCCGTTGGAAAAGGCGAAAAATGGAATTTAGAACTAGAAATTGTTACCGCAAATAATAACAACATCTGGGTTTCTACATTCGGTGAAGCTGAATTTGAAGGCGACACCTGCGTAAGGCTATTTGGTACATTTCAAGATATTACTGAGTCGATGAGATTACGCGAAGAGCTTAAAAGTAAAAAAGCAGAGGCTGAACGCTTACTTTTTGACAGAAGCATGCTTTTTGCAAAAATAAGCCATGAACTCAGAACACCGCTTAATGGTATCACAGGCATGCTCACCAACTTGATAGATGAGCATGACCCAGAAAATAGAACAGAAAAAATCAAAGTTGCGCTACGCAGCTCAGATATATTATTGAATATTATTAATGAGGTTCTTGATTTTTCAAAAATTAATCATGGTGAGCTTAAATTAGAACCGAATAATGTTTTATTAAAAACTGTTTTTACTGACCTTGTTTCACTTTATACCCCTTTATTTACTGAAAAGCGTGTTGCACTTGAAGTAAAAAATGAAATTAATGACGATTGCTGGGCCTTTTTCGACAACACACGCCTAAGTCAAATCACCTCTAATTTACTCAGCAACGCATTAAAGTTTACAGAACAAGGTATTGTAAAGCTGGACACGTTTTTAACCAATACTGACGGTGATTTGTCACTCACTATTACCGTAACCGACTCAGGCAGAGGAATGACTCCTGAATTTCTTAAATCGCTATTTTCGCCATTTACGCAAGAAGTCGATTCTAAAAATACTAAAGGTGGCACTGGCCTAGGCCTAGCAATTGTAAAAGAGCTTGTGCAATACATGGGCGGTCAAATTGAAGTCAGTAGCGAAATTAATAAAGGCTCTACATTTTCAGTTTATATTCCAATAACCCGAGGCGAGGAGCAAATACTTGAAGACAAACCCCTCGCTAATATTAATATTGATACAAATGAGTTATCTGTACTTGTTGTTGATGATAACGACATCAATAGATTAGTGCTTAACGCATCCTTAAATAAGCTTGATATAAACCCCGACTTTGCTGTGGACGGGCAAGACGCTGTTTTAAAATGTAAGCAAAAGCCGTATGACCTTATTTTCATGGATTGTATCATGCCTATATTGGACGGGTTTGAGGCCACTAAACAGTTAAGAGAGCAAAATATTTGCCCTACTAATAAGACCTATATTGTTGCTTTAACCGCTAATACATCGTCTCAAGACAAACTTGCGTGTAAACAAGCGGGTATGGATTTATTTATATCAAAGCCATTTAAAATGTATTCGTTAGAATCAGCCATAGCATCAGCAATAAAAACTGTTAAACCAAATTTAAGCTTAATTAGATAATTAATTAAAAAATAGGTAAAAGGAGATAACAATGAAGCTAATAGCTCGAACGCTATTAATTACTATTTTTAGTATTGCTTTTTTTGCCGGTTACTCATCAGATGATTGGCAATCAGTCATGGTTGTGTTGATTATCAGCGGCTTTTTACTATTGCTCAGTTTCATAACTTCAAAGTCAAATAGCGGCACAACAGGCTACAGTGGCGGCGCAAGTTACTCTAATAATAGTTGCAGCGGCTCAGATTCTAGCTGTGGTGGCGATTAGCCTATTTTTTAAAAAGGTTATTTGCATCATAAAAAAGCCGCCTTTGGAGAGGGCGGCTTGGGTTAACAAACAGCTTTGGGTGTACCTTGCTGTTATATCAAGAGAGGGTTTTACAGTTTAAGCAGCTGTTTTGTCTTGCTCGCTTTCTTCGCTGTTGCGAATTAAGTAATCAAAAGCACCTAAACTTGCTGTTGCGCCGCTGCCCATCGCAATAATAATTTGTTTAAATGGGGTATTTGTTGCATCACCTGCGCCATAAACACCTGGTAATGACGTAGCACCTTTTGCATCAATTAATATTTCACCAAATTTACTTAGCTCTAAGTCACTAATTTTTAACCACTCAGTGTTAGGGATTAAGCCTATTTGAACAAAAATACCCGCTAAAGTAAGTGCCTTACTATCACCTGTTACTCGGTCTGTGTAAGTAAGTCCTGTCACCTTTTTACCATCGCCAAGTACTTCTGTAGTTTGGGCATTTTTAATAATAGTAATATTACTTAAGCTGTTTGCTTTGCGAATAAGTACTTCATCGGCACGTAATGAATCTGCAAACTCAAGTACTGTTACATGCTCAACAATGTTTGCTAAATCGATTGCGGCTTCAATACCAGAGTTACCACCACCAATTACAGCTACGGGCTTGCCTTTAAATAAAGGACCGTCACAATGCGGGCAGTATGCTACACCGTGTCCGCGGTACTCTTGCTCACCGGGAACGTTCATTTCGCGCCAGCGTGCACCGGTTGCTAAAACTAGCGATTTAGCTTTTAAAGTAGCCCCGTTTTCAAGCGTGATTTCGTACTTGTTATTAACGCGTTCAAGCCCTGCTGCACGTTGGTTATGCATTACGTCAACATCGTACTCTTTCACATGCTCTTCAAGCTGTGCAACAAGCTTAGGGCCTTCAGTGGCTTTAACCGAAATAAAGTTTTCAATAGCTAATGTGTCAGCAACTTGCCCACCAAATCGCTCTGCAACAATACCGGTATTTAGCCCTTTACGTGCAGAATAAATAGCAGCTGATGCACCGGCAGGTCCGCCACCTACTACTAATACGTCAAATTCGTCTTTTTCGCTAAGTGCCGCAGCTTGGCGTGCTGCACCTTTACTATCTACTTTGTTTAATATGTCAGTTAGGCTTAATGCACCTTGGCTAAATGGTTCGCCATTTAAATAAACAGCCGGTACTGCTAAAATGTTGCGCTCTTCTACTTCCTCTTGAAATAGTGCGCCGTCAATCATTGTTGCTTTAATTTTGCTATTAGTCGCAGCCATTGTGTTTAGCGCCTGCACTACTTGTGGGCACGTTTGGCAACTCAAGCTAATATAGATTTCAAAATTAAGTTCTTGATCAAGTGATTGTATTTGTTCAATGTCTTCGCTTTTTGCTTTACTTGCATGTCCGCCAGTATGTAAAAGCGCCAACACTAAACTTGTAAATTCGTGTCCCATCGGTACGCCTGCAAACGTAATGTGGGTGTTTTTAACCGGTGAATGTACAACCATAGACGGGCGTCGTGCGCTGGTATCAGGGTTGGTAACTACCGTAAACTTATCGCTTAATGATGCTAAGTCGTTTGCTAAGCTTTCAACTTCTGCTGATTTTTTGCTGTCATCCAAGGCAATAAGCAGCTCAACAGGTTGAGTAAGCGATTCAAAATGGCTTTTTAATTGATTTTTAATGTTGTTATCTAACATGGCTTAACCCTTTTTAGGAAAATTTAAACAGCAAGCCTCCCATGCCAATAAACGCATGTGCTTAATTATCAAATTGAGATAGGAGGCACCAATAAACGAATATTTATTGGTTTAAGGGCAGTTGCCTGCCCTTATAGTAGGGATAAATCTATACTTAGATTTTACCAACTAGGTCTAGTGAAGGAGCAAGTGTGTCTTCACCTGGCTGCCAAGATGCAGGACAAACTTCACCGTCGTGAGTTGCAATGTATTGTGCAGCTTGTACTTTACGTACTAACTCTTTAGCGCTACGACCAATACCTAAATCGTGAGTTTCGATTACTTTGATTTCGCCCTCAGGGTTCATTACAAAAGTACCACGAAGTGCTAGACCTTCTTCTTCAATCATTACACCGAAGCTACGAGTAATACGGCCAGTTGGGTCGCCAATCATTGGGTAAGTAATTTTACCGATTGTGTCTGACGTATCGTGCCATGCTTTATGAGTGAAATGAGTATCAGTTGATACTGAGTAAACTTCTACGCCCATTTCTTGAAGCTGTGCGTAGTAATCTGCAAGGTCGCCTAGCTCTGTAGGACATACAAATGTGAAATCTGCTGGGTAAAAGAAGAAGATTGACCACTTACCAAGTACATCTTTTTCAGATACTTCTACAAAATCACCATTGTGGTATGCAGTTGCGTTGAAAGGTTGAATTTTTGTGTTGATTAATGAAGTGCTCATAGTATTCCTCATTTGTATTTAATGTATTAATTTAAGTTACCAAGCAAGGCTAGATTTGTTGGCTAACCTTGCTGGCTTGATTAATACAATAAGCCTATTGATAAACTAAATAAAATTGATTGTTTAGATTAAAACAATCGATTTTTAAGATGAAACTAAATTATAGATAGATTCGTATTTAATTTATTGCAACATATCGGTTTGCACACGCAAGGCTGATACAATTGCCTCGCTTACTATTAAAATATTCAGGGCACACTGTTATGAACAATTTTATCAATCACATTCAATTAGGCTACCTTGGCCTAATCCCGTTTTTAGCCTGTTTAGCTTGGCCGCTAATGCTCGGTAGTAACAGTGTAAACTTAGAGTTTTTTACCTTTTATAGCATTGCTATACTTGCCTTTATGGCTGGTAACCTTTGGCATGCCGGGGTGCAAAGCTATGCAGATGCAATAAAAGCGGTACTACCTGTTATTCCAGTACCCTTTTTAGCATTTTTACCTATTGAATGGGTTTTAGGATGGTTATCGCTGAGTTTCTGGCTGGTTTTACTTTTTGAAAAATCTACACCACAGTGGCAAACCTACCATAAAGACTATCAAAAAATGCGCTTTGTGCTCACGTCGGTCGTGTTTGTGTGCCACATATTTATTATTGGTATGAGTATTTACCCAAAATAGCAGCTATTACCTTAAATATTGCGCGGTAATAATGTACCATCCGCGCACAGCTATTTGAGGACTCACCATGATTGACCAATTACGCCAGCAGCTTAACGAACTTGGCGAAAATTACGTAGAAAAAAATGCCGCTTTTAAAATAAAGGTCATTCCATTTTTTTGCGCTATTAGCATAAAAAAAGATCACAAAAATGAAAATCGCCTCAACTTTTATTCAAACCAACTTATTGAGATATTTTTAGTTGTGTTACTCATATTATTTGGCGTAACGCTATATAAAGCAGAGGGCGGATTTACAGACGGCCCATTGCACTTTGCGTTTGCAATTGTGATCACCTTTAACCTACTTATTAAACAAATAGCCATCGAAGGCCTAAAAACAAGACTTGCCTTTGAACGTTTAAATGCGGCGAATAAACAATCTCAAAACGTTCATAAGCAAGACACTTAGCACAGTATGTATTTAAACTCTAATTGGCGAATACTTACCGTTGGCGATGGCGACTTATCGTTTTCTCATGCAATTTATGAGCACGTAAAACCAAACACGTTGGTAGCCTCAACTTACGATAGCGCGCAAACCTTAGAACAAAAGTACCCTGATAACGCTTTAAATAAATTGCGTGAATGCAGTGTTGAAGTTCTTAATCGTTTTGATGTGACAAACAAAGCGTGTTGGCAAGCGTTAAAAAGTAATAATCAATGCTTTGACGTTGTTATTTTTCAGTTTCCACTTATTCCTGCATTTGTAGGTAAAAAGGAATATGAAGCTAATACTCGTCAATCAAGTATGAATGTTTTAAATAGAGCCTTATTACATCAATTTATTAAATACGCCACTGAGTTTGCACTAAATCCAAATGGCCCAATGCTGTGCTTTATTACCTCTAAAGATGTAAAACCTTATCGTGAATGGAACATAGAAGGCAGTTTAAACGAACGTTTGAGCAGCGAGTACTGCGGCCAAATGCCATTTGATATATCACGTTTTTCGGGTTATAAAATTCGTAATGTTGACCGCGACAAACACGTTAAAGACACCAGCGGGATCACGTATGTATTTAGCCCAAAAAGTAGCTTTATAGAGCCACAATTAGCCAAACAATTAGTTAAGCCAAGCTACTTATCACCAAACCATTGCCCCCTTTGCCGAGTAGGGCCTTTTATAGCTGACGAAGACCAAATCAAACATTTTAAAGCTAAAAAGCACCTGCAAATGTTACGCCTAGAATCTGATTGGCAGCATTGGCTAAACACTTTTTATAGCTAACTATTGGCTGCCTTTATTAAGTCAGCCGCTTTTTCTGCAATCGCTATAACGGGTGCATTAGTGTTACCTGTGACAATTGTGGGCATTATTGACGCGTCAACAACGCGTAAATTATTAACGCCATGCACTTTCAATGTGCTATCGACAACCGACATAGCATCATTACCCATTTTACACGTCCCAACGGGATGATATTCAGTGTCAGCTGTTTCACGAATAAACTCTATTAACTGCTGATCATTATTTATATCCAGTGGATAAACCATATCTGCACGTATTTCATCAAAGGCTGGGCTATTCATTATTGCGAGTGTTTTTTTCAAACCTAACAACATTATATTTAAGTCATCCGGATGGCTCAAATAATTAGGATCAATAAGCGGTGCTGCGTGTGGGTCATTGTTTGCAAGCTTAATAGTCCCTCTACTTTTAGGTCGCATAATACTGCTATGAATACTGTACCCATGGCCATAATGTAACTTGCGGCTATGATCGTCTACCAAACCAATTACAAATTCGAGTTGAACATCGGGCGCAGGTGAATCTTTAAATAACTTAATAAACGCATGAGACTCCGCAAAGTTACTTGTTAAACACCCGTTTCGATTACTAAACCAATCTACAACCCCTTTGGCAACTTTAAGGGCACCTTTTGGGCTAATACCAAAGGTGCCCGCGCTATTATTAGCTTTAAAAAGTGGAACAACTGTAAGGTGGTCTTGTAAGTTTTGGCCGACTCCCTCTAACGCAACCTTTACATCAATGTTATGTAATTTTAAGTGGTCTGTTGGGCCAACTCCCGAAAGCATTAATATCTGAGGCGAATTAATTGCGCCCGCACTTAAAATCACCTCTTTTTTAGCTGTTAACTCTATTTGCTTTTTATTCTGCTCTATTTGCACCCCTTGCGCGGTTTTATTTTTTATCTTTATTTTATTAACATGGCAATGTGTGAGTACTGTTAAATTATGCCTATTTAAATTAGGTGTTAAATACGCTTTTGCGGCACTACAGCGTTCTCCATTATGCTGCGTAACCTGCGACAAACGTGCGCCACTTTGCTCTTCTGCGTTAATATCATTGCTTAATGATACTCCTTGTTCTACACAGGCATTTAAAAAATATTGATTAACAAAACTTGGCGCATTGAGGTCTTGCACATGAAGCGGCCCATCATCACCATGCAATGGGTGATTATTAAATGCTTTGTTGTTTTCAGCTTTTATAAAGTAAGGCAGCATATTTTTAAAACCCCAACCCGTGTTGCCCAAACTCTCCCATTGGTCGTAGTCGTATTTATTACCACGAATGTAAACCATTGCATTGATTGAACTTGAGCCACCCAGTACTTTGCCTCTTGGCACAAAACCACACCGATTATTAAGTGCTTTCTGAGGTACCGTATTGTAATGCCAACTGTTAATACCATAAGGAACGCTCGCAGCAATTCCAGCTGGCATTTGAACAAAAGCGCTTTTATCGCTTCCGCCAGATTCAATTAAACATACACTCACATTTTTATCTTCAGATAAACGCGAAGCAATAACACACCCAGCACTACCAGCCCCTATAACAATGTAATCAAATGTTGTGCTCTGCATGTGAGCTCTTATGAAAAATTAATACCTTATTAATACTGCATAGAAAAACACACCAAAACTTGATATTTTTAGACAACCAAGTTATTGGAGCATTACATGAATAATTTTATTAAGGCCACATCACTACAAGGAATGGACTCACTTGTTACGCACCTAGGCGGTGACATAACACAAATAATGACGCAGTTTGGCCTTAACATTTGCTTTAATAACTTAGAGCAACAATACTTGCCCTATAGCACTTACGCCGAACTACTTGAGCATTGTGCACATACGCTCAACTGCCCAAGCTTTGGGCTGCAACTGGCCAATAAGCAAAGCTTTGAAATACTTGGCCCTATTGCTATTGCAGCAAAAAGTAGCACTAATTTAGGTGATGCCCTTAACTGGGTTATTAAATATTTGCACCTACACACCCCAGCTTTAAGTTTAACTATTCATCCGTTAGAAGCTGATAAAACGCTCTTTTTATCGTTTCAAATAAGCTTAAACCCATTACCTAAAACAACTCAAGTGCTCGAACTAACTATCGGCCTTGCCATGGGCGTAATAAAAAAATTAAGTAATAACGCCTGTAAACCACAAGCCGTATTCTTGCCCCAAAAACAGCCCACTAATACCCGCGCATATAACACTTACTTTGGTTGCAAAGTCACACAAAATAGAAATAGTGCCGGTATTGTTATTCTAAAAACCGATTTAGCGTTAACGGTTGCACAACATCAATACGATAAAGTACCTGCCGCACTGCAATTTTTAGCTCAAAGTAAACAGCATAATCAATCCCTTCCCACCCAAGTAAGCGCCTTAATTAGGCCTATGCTGCCAATATACCAATGCACCAACGAGACCATAGCTAAAGCGCTGGGTATGCACCCTAGAACATTGCACAGAGAACTGAGTAAACACAATACAAGCTTTGTAAAACTAAAAGACTCAACCCGACGTTCATTAGCTGCGCACTATTTGGCGCAAAACCATTACAGTATTTCAACCATCTCAGAGCTATTAGGCTATCAAGAACAAGCGACTCTTAGCGCCAGTGTAAAACGTTGGTTTGGGTATTCTCCGCGAGCATACAGAGCTAAAAAAATGATAAACTTAAATAAACATTATTCTAAGGAGTGAGTATGAACTTTGTAATTGTAGGTACTAATTTTATAAGCGACACATTACTTGACGCCGCAAATACCCTAGCCGATTTTAATTTATATGGCGTTTGTTCACGCGCGCTTTCAAGCGGTGAAGCTTTTTTAGCAAAACACCCAAAAAGTAGCCAAGCAAAAATATTTACCCATATTGAACAAGTTTGCCAAGACGAACAGGTTGATGCAGTTTACATAGCCGCCCCCAATAGCTTACACAAACAATATGCGGTTATGTGCTTAAACGCTGGTAAACATGTACTTGGTGAAAAGCCATCCGCAGCTAATAGCCAAGAACTAAAAAATATCATCGCCGCCGCTAAGCTAAACCAGTGCTTGTACATGGAAGCCATGATGACCACGCACTTGCCTAACTTTACATTATTAAAAAATGCACTTTCTAAAATAGGCACTCCCAGAAAATTTATAGGGCAATATAGCCAGTACTCTTCGCGCTACGATAAATATAAAAATGGCGAACGCCCAAACACCTTTTTACCTGAATTTGCTAACGGTGCCTTGGTCGATTTAGGCATATACCCGCTTTACTTATTAATAGCGCTTTGGGGCGCACCGCAAAATGTAAATGCCAGTGGCGTGTTACTCGATACTGGGGTTGACGGGGCTGGCGATGTGCTGCTTAATTATTCAGACAAGCAAGCTGTTATTAGCTACTCAAAAATTTCGCAAGGTGACAACATAACCGAAATACAGGGTGAACTGGGCAGAATTCGTATTGAAGCCGTATCGCAACTCAAAAAAGTAGAGTTTATTGCTAACTATGGCGAATCAGAAACCTTATCGGAAGAATTTGATGAGCATTTCATGAAATTTGAAGTTGCTCATTTTATGCAGTTAGTAGCAAAAAATCAGTGGGAGTCTAATGTAAACACATTCGCGCTGTCACTAGATGTTATGAATGTACTTGACGAAGCTCGCAAACAGTTAGGCGTGATTTACCCTAACGATAAAACAGATTAATTTAGACCTCGACTGGGAGAAGTTGTATATGGGCGTTAACCAACGACAGTTAACGCCCATGGGGAAATGCAAATCACTATACCAACTGCACACTTGTTACCTACGCACATTTAAGTAACGATCCCCATCCGTGGGCAATCAATTTGATATAATGACCTAAAGTATTTACCAATTCCTAACTGATAATAGATCGACTACTTAATCCTAATCAGAAAACAGCCATTACAATCTTAACAGCATAAATCTAAACTAACATAAAAAAACATAACCAATCAAGCTGGCCAATTGTGTAATTTTAAACTAAATTGGTATTACACAAATTAAACCAACCGACAATGTTGTTTTATAACCAAATGATGGTGCTAGAATTTTGACAAATTAGTGGGGTTTGGGGTAACCTTGTTGGTTAACAAATGTTATAAATTTTTAGACCTAAATGGTCAATATTCCTTAGGGTATGAAGGTACAATATGGGTAATCGTCGCTTATTTTGGCGCATTGTTGATAAAATAGAGTCTTTAATAAATCAAGGCGAATTTACTGCTGGGAGTCGTTTACCCCCTGAGCGTGAACTTGCAGAAATGTTTGACGTAAGTCGCCCAACAATTCGAGAAGCAATTATTGCATTAGAAGTACGTGGCCGGGTTGAGGTTAAAACCGGTTCAGGTGTGTATGTTGTTGAGCAAAAAAATGCCTCTATAAAATCAAAAGAGATCAGCGCATTTGAACTAACACAAGCCCGTGCACTTATTGAAGGCGAAATTGCAGCACTGGCGGCTCAAAGCATTACAGAAGAAGAACTCGAGCAGCTAAATCAAACGCTAATAGCAATGGAAAAAGGCCTCTACGTAGAACAGGCTGACCGCGAATTTCATGAGATTATCGCCAAAGCAACACGTAATAAAGCACTTGAGTTTGCTGTTTCTAACTTGTGGGATTTACGATTAAAAAACCCGCAAATTGTTGCCGATTACAGCAGCGTTTGTACTAACAATAACGAATGTGTAATGGATGAGCACACCGCGATTTATACTGCACTAAAAGCGCATGACGCCAGTGCCGCTCGTACTGCCATGCATAAACACTTTAACCGCTTAATTAATGCATTATTTGATGCAGTAGAAGCCCGCGCACTTGAAGAAATAAAGCGTAAAAATGACGAAAAACGCGGCCTGTACTCGTTAGACGGCTTAGTTAACAAAAACGCTCATTAAGTTTAAACATACTAGCAAATGCCTGTTTGCTAGTATGTTGCCTTTCATTAAATCCTACTCTAAACAGCCACACTTATTTTTTAATCGCAAACACTTACCAATCGGACTAAAAGCAGATATTATCCCGCCACAAAATACAGCTATAGCATCTCAAACAGGGTAAGTTTACTAATCCCTATTAACAGTGCTTTACATTAGGGACGACAATGCAATCAAGTACCAAAGATTTCATATTAGCAATTGTTTGCTTATTAATTGCCATGATGACCATTCAATCGGGTGCGTCGTTTGCAAAGCAACTATTCCCTATTGTTGGACCCGAAGGGACAACCGCGCTTAGGCTTGGTTTTTCTGCACTTATATTATGTTTAGTGTTTAAACCATGGAAACATATACCCGCCAGAGGAAACCGCTTAGCTATTGTGGTTTATGGTTTAAGCTTAGGTGGAATGAACATTTTATTTTACTACGCAATTGAGCGTATCCCCTTAGGCATTGGTGTCGCACTAGAATTCACAGGCCCCCTCGCCGTTGCCTTGTTTTCTTCACGCCGTAAACGCGATTTATTTTGGGTTGCGTGTGCCATTGCCGGTATTTTACTTTTACTACCCGATATGAGCGGTAAAGACAGCCTAGATCCTGTTGGTGTTATTTTAGCCTTAGCAGCGGGTGCCTGTTGGGCAGGCTATATATTGTTTGGAAAAAAAACCGGAATGCAAAGCTCAGGTGGTGCAACGGTTGCCCTAGGTATGACAGTCGCAGCCATAGTACTTGTGCCCTACGGAGGCATGATGCAAGCAAGCGCATTCACATGGGAAATTATTCCACTGGGAATTGGTATTGCAGTTTTATCTAGCGCGTTACCCTACACGTTAGAAATGGTTGCACTTCGTAATATGCCTTCACAAGGCTTTAGCATCATGATGAGCCTTGAACCTGCCATTGCATCACTCGCTGCCTTTGTTATTTTGGGCGAGCTACTAACAATATGGCAGTGGTTAGCAATTTTATTAGTTATTATTGCCTCAGCAGGAAGCTCCTTCTCTGGCGAGTCAAAAAAGTAGCCTAAGCCGAAAAGCCATCAACTAAGATGGCTTTTTTGTTAAACTAAATGTGCTTTTTGTTTTGCCCTTTTAGCAGAAAAAATAAAACCTAATAACGCAATAAGCGGCATAGCAGCTGCAAATAAGGCAATACTTTCCCACCCACCAAATTCATATAATGGGCTAGCAATTAACGAACCAATAGCCCCGCCCAAAAATATACTGGTCATATAAATGGCGTTTAGCCGAGCGCGGCTTTGTGGTTCAAGTGAGTATATTACCCGTTGACCAAGTACCATATTAGCTTGCACTGCAAAATCAATAAATACACCCGTTAGCGCCAATATAATAATGCCGTTTGGTAAATCAAATAAGCTAGGTAAAAAGCACACCACCGCGATAACTTTAGCTAATAACGACATTTCGTAGGTATAGCCTTTGTCAGCTAAGCGCCCAACAATAGGCGCTGCAACGGCCCCCGCGGCACCAACTAAAGCAAACAATGCTATTTGCGTTTGCGAAAAACCATATTCTCGGGCTAGTACAACGGGCACTGTGGTCCAAAACACGCTAAACGACGCAAACATTAACCCTTGATAAAACGCGCGTTGACGAAGCACAGGTTGGCTCAATAACAACGACTTCAGTGACCTCAATAACGCAAAGTAGCTTGTTTTATGCGTTGGCAACCTTGTGGGTATAACAAAGTAGATAACCAAGGAGATAAACACCATACACCCCGCAGCAAAAAAGAACACGGCACGCCAGCCAAAATGATCAGCAATTAGGCTGGCCACAGGTCTTGCTAGCAATATACCTAGCAAAAGCCCCGCCATAATATTGCCCAAAACTTGCCCACGCTTTTCATCTGACGATAAATGTGCCGCTAACGGAATAAGTACCTGCACCGATACCGAGCTTGCCCCCACCAGCAAACACAAAACCAACATGGCGTTTGGTGTTTGAACAACCCCCACTCCAATTAAGCTAAAAAATGTAACAGACAGGGTAATCAACATTAACCGTTTATTTTCAACTAAGTCAGCTAGCGGCACTAAAAAAAATAATCCAATGGCATAGCCAATTTGGGTTAATGACACAATAAAACTAGCACTGTGTGCACTTAATCCAACATCGGGGGCTAACAATTCTATAATAGGCTGCGCATAGTAAATATTGGCAACAATTAACCCACAACACAGCGCAACAACGCTCACAAGAGCTCTGCTTATTTGCACAGGCTCGGCGCTTAATTTAGACATGGCATTCTCAAAATAAATGAAATAAAACCTCAAGCAACTGAGGTTGGCTATTAAGTCACTTTATGGGCGACGGCTTT
This sequence comes from Pseudoalteromonas sp. S408, assembly GCF_005886645.1. Taxonomy (NCBI): domain Bacteria; kingdom Pseudomonadati; phylum Pseudomonadota; class Gammaproteobacteria; order Alteromonadales; family Pseudoalteromonadaceae; genus Pseudoalteromonas; species Pseudoalteromonas sp. S408. The sequence continues at coordinate 26,492 of NZ_PNDY01000009.1, forward strand.
CCATATGGGCTTGAGCGTAAATATTGTTTAGGCGCACTTACTGTGGCACCAAGTTCAGCGGCAGCATGCCATGGCCAGTGTGGGTTGTATAAAATACCTCTCGCTAATGCGACTGCATCGGCTTGTTGCTCTTTTAAAATATTTTCTGCCTGTTGCGCTTCGGTAATTAAACCCACCGCAATAACCGGCATACTAACCGCTTTTTTTATTGCCGTACCAAAAGGAATTTGAAAGCCAGGCTCAACAGGAATTTGCTGTAAAGGGCTTAAACCTGCGGTGCTTACATGAATAAAATCGCACCCTGCGTCATCTAACGCTTGAGCAAGTGTAATACTTTGCTGTAGATCCCAACCACCCTCAACCCAATCAGTCGCTGAGATGCGAATACCGACTGGTTTACTAGGGTTAAACTCAGTGCGCACGGCGTTAAATACCTCCATTACAATTCGCATTCTATTGGCGAGGCTACCGCCATATTCATCGTCACGCTTATTTGTAATTGGCGACAAAAACTGGTGTAGCAAATACCCATGTGCACCATGTAATTCAATTAGATCTAGGCCTAGCTCGTCGGCGCGTTTGGCTGCACTTGCAAAATCAGCAATTAATTGGGCTATATCCGCTTTACTCATTGCAACAGGTTCAAACGAATGCTCATCGTAAGCCAATGCAGATGGCGCAATAGTTTGCCACCCATTTTTATCGCTAGGTGAAATAGCACCTACGTCGTCCCACGGTTTACCGGTTGACGCTTTGCGTCCGGCATGAGCCAGCTGTATTCCTATGGGCATATCGCTGTATTGCCTAACCGCGTTTAAACTTTTGCCAAGTGCACACTGAGTATCTGTGTTCCAAAGCCCTAAATCGCCATAACTTATTCGCCCCTCGGGGCTAACAGCGGTCGCCTCTAAAATTAGTAGCCCTGCACCACTTAAACTCATTTGCCCTAAATGAATAGTATGCCAATCTGTGGCTTCTCCATTAATTGCTGAATATTGACACATAGGCGCAATAATAATGCGATTAGGGAGGGTAAGTTCACCAATAGTTAACGGTGAAAAAAGTTGGCTCATAACAAGTCCTTGATGGATGCACAGTAAAAAATCAAATTGAATGTACGAACAAGCCCCCCTATTCGCCCATTAAACTCAATAAAAACCTTTGTTTAAAAGTAGATTATGGGGAGTAACAATAATTTTTAAATAACCAAAACACACAAAAATTAAGATTCACAACTTAAAAAACCAAAAAAAACAAAAAAATTAACATCATTAAAAACACGCAAATCTAACAAGCATGAATAGCTATTCACACACTCAATACAAGTAAAACAGTTCAAAAAACGTACCTGTAGTAGGTATGCATTATGAGGAAAGAGCTTAAATCATCACTCATTAACTAAAAAACACAACTTTAACCCTTTTTTATTCTAAAAAACTGAATTTTAATTCAATTTATTCATTCCCAGATCTAATTGTGACTGATAATATATTCCATGTACTTTACTTATGTTAAATCTTTGAACTGGGGATCATTTTTATGTTTAAACCAAGCCTGTTGACCTTGGCTATGTCGGGCGCGCTTACTAGCGCTTTTTTACTTCCAAATACAGCACTTGCTCAAGAGCAAGAAACCGCAAAAGACAAATCACTTGAAGTTATTGAAGTAACTGCAACACGACGTAGCGGCTCAGTGCAAAACGCACCGCTTAACATTACAGCGCTTGATGCCGACATAATGAAAGATCAAAACATCAGCGAGCTTGCCGACGTAGCACGTTGGGTACCTGGTTTAACAATTACCGATCAAGGTGGTCGCTCTGGATCACCTATTATTGTACGTGGTTTAAACACAAACTCATCTGGCCCATCGTCAGACGGTGGCACAGTAGCTACTTATATTAATGAAATCCCAGTTGCTATTGATATGCGCCTAGTCGACGTTGAGCGCGTAGAGGTCCTTATTGGGCCACAAGGTACACTTTATGGTGCGGGCACATTAGGAGGTGCCATTCGTTACATGCTTAAAGAGCCTGAACTTGATTTCACATCACTTGAAGTATTTGGCAATGTATCGCAAACACAAGAAAGCGACTCTATTGGCGGCGAAGGTGGATTCATCTTCAACCTACCATTAATTGAAGATAAACTTGCCGTTCGTGCGAGCTTAAACGTTTACGAAGACCCAGGGTTTATTGACTACGGCTACGTAGTACGTGAGCCAGGCGTATCGTTACCCGATCCAGATTGGACCGACAGCGCAGCAATTAACAACAACCTTAAAAATGTAGAAGACGCTAACGGTGAAACCACCACAACAGGGCGTATTTCTGTTCGCTTTAAACCAAGCGAAACACTTGAAGGCACACTTAACTACTTTTACCAAAACCAAGACAGCGAAGGTCGTTCAATTGTTCATTACAACACATTAAGTGCTGATAACGGCCTTAGCAACATCATTGGTAAATACGAATCAGCGTACCGCTACGAAGAATCGCGTGAAAAAGAAAACCAATTACTAAGTTTAGAGCTAAAAGCAGACCTAGGTTTTGCTGAATTAGTATCGGCAACTGGTATTTCAAACTTTGATGCCGACGGCCAACGTGACCAAACCGATTTACTTATTCGTCTTGATTACGGCTACGAAGAATTTCCTGCGTTTTCATCGTTCACACGTGAGCTTGAAGAGCAAGACACGTTCACACAAGAAATACGTTTAGTATCACAAAACGACAGTGACATTAACTGGATTGTAGGTGGCTTTTACAACAAAATTGAAAGCGATGCGTCTAGTCAAGAGTACACACCAGGCTTTGGTGACTTTGCAGTAGAAAATTTTGGCGCAGATCAATCTCGTCCAGACCAACTTGAATACTACTCAGTTGATCGCGTTGAAATAACAGAGTCAGCTTTATTTGGTGAAATTGGTTACCAAGTTACCGACAAACTCGATATTACTGTAGGCGCTCGTTTTTACAAGTACGATGTTGAGTCTGAGTCAGCGGTCGACTTTCCATTATTTAATACCTTATTTGGCGGCGCAGGCCCAGACGACGTAACACTTAACTTTGAACAAAATGAAGCAAGCGACAACGGCAGCCTATTTAAATTTAATGCCAAGTATCAATTCACTAACTCTGTAATGGGTTATGCAACAATAAGTGAAGGCTTCAGAATTGGTGGTTCAAATGGCTTAGCACCTTGTCCTGATCCACTACCAGCTAACCAAGCGGGTTGTGGTAACCCAAGTGAAATGCTTTACGATGCAGATACAACAACTAACTACGAGCTTGGTTTTAAAAGCACATGGTTAAGAAGCCGTTTACACTTTAACGCCGCATTATTTAATATAGATTGGGACGACGCACAAGTTGCCGGTGCAACCGAGGTAGGCCAACTACCGTACTTATCTAATGCCGGTTCAGCCAATGCAAAAGGTATAGAGATATCATCGCGTGCAATTTTATCTGACTCATTCTCTGTGTATTCTACATATGCATACACAAAAGCAGAGTTAACATCAGACGCACCGTTCTTATTTAATTCAGATGGCACAGATGGCGCAGAAGATGGCGACCGTTTACCTGGCTCGTCTGAGCACCAGTTTTCAATGGGTGTAAACTATCAAACCGACGTGTTTAACGACAAAACGCTTGATATTAACTACGGTATTACCGCTCAAAGCGATGTGATTTCTCGTGTTGGCTTACGCGATAATGGTGAAACTTTACCGGGTTATAGCTTAAGCAACATATCGGCTAAACTAACGGCCGATGAGTGGTCTGCGACCGTTTACGTAGACAACGTATTTAATAAATACGCCGTTACGTCTGTTCGCCGTTCAGACGCTGATATTACCTCAGCAAATAGAACTGACATACAACGTAACTATGGTTACTTTATCAACCGCCCATTAACGGTAGGTATTAAATTTAATTATAAGTTTGAAATATAATTAACCGCTAAGTTTAAGTACAATCAAAAGGCTCAAATTTATTTGAGCCTTTTTTCTTTATTAACGCGTAACCAAACAATACAAATTAAAAAATGCAGCCAAATTTAAAACAACTCCATCAAAGCGCCATTAAATTTTTAAACGAAGGCAAAGTACAGCTTGCCCACAAAAACTTAGTAGAACTGGTTTCGCAAAAACCTGACTTTGCCGACGGCTATTTTTTACTGGCAATGGTTAACTTGCAAGTTGGGCAAATTTATAAAGCCATAAAGCTAATCGAAAAAGCCTTAACGCTGGGCTCAAGTATTGAATATACCGCACAACTGGCAAAATGTTATGCACTTACGGGTGAGTTAAAAAAAGCAAAAACTGTAGCGCTATCGGTACCGATAGCAAAAATAAAAAAAGCACTCGACGCCGACACCTTAGGCGTTGCACTTACGCAAGCAGGCCTTCACGAACATGCACTCAATTATTTTGACTGCGCACTGACTTTAGCCAGTGCCAAACAGCAACCACAGCCCCAGTTTTATTATAACTTTGCCGTTAGCGCCAAGTTTTTGGGCTTATTTGAAAAAGCACACACCGCGTTTGAACATGCCATTGCTATTAATCCGCTTCATCATCAAAGCCACTTTGCACTCAGTGATTTAACTAAAGTAACAAAGCAAAAAAACAATATTACAAGGTTAAAACAGGTATTTGAGCAGGTTTCACACCCTGATGCTAAATTACACATAGGTCATGCACTGGCAAAAGAATACCAAGACATTGGGGCATTTTCTGACGCCTTTACCGCGTTAAAACAAGGGAAAGCAGCAAAGCATGCGCTTACCCCGTTTGATAACGCATCGTCAAACGCATTGTTCGAACACATAAAACAACTCAGTGCTGAACACAAAAACCAACAAGTAAACGGCAACCCCACCGCTGAGCCTATTTTTGTATTAGGTATGCCCCGCTCTGGTACCACGTTAGTTGAAAGAATATTATCGAGCCACAGTGACGTGCAGTCAGCCGGTGAATTACAAGACTTCGGCCTAAGCGTAAAAAGATTAAGCAACACACCCACACCTAACGTGATCGACATACAAACATTAACTAAAGCGTATGAGCTTGATTTTAATGAGCTTGGCTCAACGTATTTAAACGCCACACGCGTAACTACTGGCAGCCATACACATTTTATAGATAAACTTCCATTTAACTTTTTTTATATCGACTTAATCACTAAAGCACTGCCAAACGCTAAAATTATTTGTATGCTGCGCGATCCAATGGACACCTGTATTGGTAACTACCGCCAGCTATTTACTATTAACAACCCTTACTACGCGTATTCACTCGATTTACTCGACACCGCTAAATTTTATAGCCGCTTTTACTCACTTATGCAGCACTTCAGCACCGTGCACAGCAATATTAAAATTGTAAAATACGAAGAACTAGTCGCACAGCCCGAACAGCAAATAAAAGAGTTAGTCAGCTTTTGTGATTTAGAGTGGCAAGAGCAGTGTATAGACTTTCACCTAAACACCGCACCGGTGTCTACTGCCAGTAAAATGCAGGTACGCCAACCACTTAACAACAAAGCAATTGGCCGTTGGAAGGCATTTAAGCCCCATACTGATGAGGCTCAAAAATACCTTTTAGAGCAAGGGATCCCTTTTTTAAAGGAACCTTCGCCATAATTTTTACTTCAATATACTCAGTATCAGGTTTACTTCTCTGATAAAATTAAAAAGTGAACACGGCACGCAAATTAAATCTATCCAAAAAATGGTTTTAGTTGATTTAGGTCACAGCTTTTCATAACTGTTAATGTATTATTTAGCGACTCCTACCTAAAAACTAATTCAATTGTATTTATTAAAAATTGAATCATGCACTTTTAGTATATAATTTCAATAATTTGCAATAAAGCTGTGTTACAAAAGAGTAAACAACATGTATAATTACAAGAAAGCCTTGGTAAACATAATGTCTAAATATAAGCTGCCATTTGCCCTTTGTGTATTAATACCTTTTTCAACCTTGTCGCAAACCGCTGATTTATCAGCCTGTATAGCTGAAAAAAGTATAAATGCCGATGATAATGTAACTATTGGCGAACTAAAAAAACAGTGCTCCGATATACTTACAAACTCTATCGAAAAAAGGAGGGTATTAGAAAACCAAGCATCTCCTAATCCGTTTTCTATTTTACCTCACAAACCCAACTACGTTTTGCCTGTTAGCTATTCCAATGTAAGCTCAGTGCCTTATCAAGAACGTTTAGAAGGCGAATCACTTGATGATGTCGAAACCAAGTTTCAGGTTTCATTAAAATATTTAGCTATGGAAAATGCGTATTTTGACGACTTAGACATTTATGCAGCGTTTACAGCGGTTAGCTGGTGGCAATCATATAATAGCGATATTTCAGCGCCATTCAGAGAAACTAACTACGAACCAGAATTAATATTCAACTATAGTCGTCCGTGGCAATTTTTAGGTGTTGATATTAGCAACACCTCCTTATCGTTTAATCACCAGTCTAATGGCCAAGCAGGTACTTTATCTCGCAGTTGGAATAGAGTAATTGGAGCTGTCACTATTGTTGATGATGACCTAGTTTGGAATCTTAAAGCTTGGTGGCGACTCCCTGAAGATGACAAAGAATCATCTTTTTTAAGTGATGGCGACGATAACCCAAATATAGAAAACTATTACGGATATGGTGAATTAGGTGTGTTGTGGCAAGTTAACAATGACCATAACTTAGATTTGATGTTTCGCAATAATCTAAAAAGTAACAACCGAAGTACCTTTCAACTTGGTTGGTCTTTCCCTCTCACTTACCGCTTAAGAGGCTATGTAGAATACTTTAATGGCTATGGCGATGGGCTTATTTATTATAACCAACACTCATCTCGTTTAAGCATTGGTGTAAAGCTTACAGATTGGCTTTAAAGTTAAAAATTAAAAGTTAGGAATTATTTATGATCTTCAATTATTTAAAGCTCACTGTATTCATATTAAGCGTTTATTTTTTAAATGGCTGTAGTGACAACAACAACCAAAACGAATCAACACTTGCTGCAAGTAAGCCCGCTAAACTACTTACAATAAAAGAAAGCAACCTAGAACAGTTTCTTCGCTATCCAGCAACCGTTAAACCCCAAAAATCCTCAGACTTAAGCTTTGAAGTATCAGGCATTGTTAAAGAAGTGCTTGTTACTGAATCACAACGTGTAAACGCAGGTGATGTAATTGCAATTTTAGACTCAAGAGACATTAAAGAAAGTTATAATGCAGCGCTATCGCAATTTAACATCGCAGATAAAGAATATCAGCGTATGTTAAAATTAATGGGCACAAATGCGATTGCTAAAAATGAATTAGACAAACGTCGTTCTGATAAAGAAGTTGCAGAGACAAAACTTAAAACCGCAAAAAAAGCGCTTGAAGATACAACCCTAAAAGCCCCATTTTCATGTTTAATTGCTGAGCTTAACCTTAAAGAAAAACAAGTTGTTCAAGCCGGTAGTACCGCCGTTAATATCATTGCCGATGGGTTAATGGAAGCAACTATTAATCTACCGGCAAGTGTTATTGCAACAGCAAAACCGCAAAGTGCAAGTAATACCGCCGCGTTTGTTACTTTTGTATTTGACCCTTCAAATAAATTACCCGCAGTTTTTCAAGAGGCTAACCTAAACGCTGATGCGACTTCACAAACCTACCAAGTAAAATTTGCATTTAAATCACCTGAAAATTTAAACATACTGCCAGGAATGAACGCAACTGTTTGGTTTAAAGACCCAACAAGTACACTCAACGATAAAGGTCTAGTCCAAGTTCCTCTCAGTGCTATTGGCATCGATAACGAAAAAACCTACGTTTGGAAAGTCACACCCGATACTGGCACCGTGTCTAAACAATTTGTGACACTTGAAAAGTCAGCAACAAAAAATGCGATTATTAAAGAAGGCTTAGTTTCGGGCGATGTAATAGTAACAGCAGGTATAGCGAGCTTATATGAAGGTATACAAGTTCATGCATGGTCTGAAAAGCAATAGGTGACATATGAACTTAGCTGAATTTTCCATTAAAAATCAATTACTGTGTGTAATTGCAATAATTTTAGTATTCGTTGGCGGTATCAATGCTTACACCACAATGCCAAGATTTGAAGACCCAGAGTTCACCATAAGAAATGCGCTTATTTACACTCAATATCCTGGAGCAAGCCCTAATGAAGTAGCAAGAGAAGTAACTGATCCTCTTGAAACCGCCTTACAACAACTCCAAGAAGTTAAGTCTATTAGCTCTACTTCATCCGCAGGTGTCTCGGAGATTAATGTTGAAATAAAGTATGAATTTTCAAAGTCTAAGGAAGACTTACAAGTCATATGGACCAAGTTACGAAATAAAATTAGTGATGCAAAAAGCACTTTGCCTCCAGATGCATTAACACCTATTGTTAATGACGATTTTGGCGATTTATATGGCCTCTCTTATTTGATTACAGGTAATGATTATAGCTACGCTGAATTACAAAATTACGCAAAGCAATTACAAAAAGATATTTTACAAGTTAATGGCGTCGCTAAAGTTCAATTAGCAGGCAGCCAACAAGAAGCTATTTTTGTAGAGATTTCGCAAGAGAACGCTGCAAGTCTGGGTGTTTCAATTAACAAAATTTATGACATACTCAAACAACAAAATAGTATTACTTTTTCAGGTAGTGTTGACGTTGGCGATTTACGTTTAAGCTTTAGTCCATCAGGTAGCTTAAATTCCATTGATTCAATAAAAAATTTACTTGTTACCGACTCAACAGAAGGCCGTGTAATTTATCTAAAAGACATTGCTAATGTATACAGAGGTTACGAACAACCAGCGCAAAAGCTAATCCGTTTTAATGGTCAAAAAGCCATAGCCATGGGGGTATCTAATACCTCTGGTGGTAATGTTGTTGAAATAGGCAAAGCTGTTGATGAAAAAATAAAAGAATCTGATAGCCGTCGCCCATTCGGTATTGAAGTAAGCGAATACTATAACCAAGGTAAAGTAGTTGAAGCATCAGTTACTAATTTTTTAGTCAATGTAATATCGGCATTGGTAATTGTAGTGTGCTCTTTATTGTTCACTATGGGGGTACGCTCAGCGGCTGTTATCTCATTTATTTTGCTTGTTACTGTTGGCGCAACGCTGACGACTATGCAACTTATGGGCATTCCACTTCACCGCATATCATTGGGTGCTCTTATAATATCACTCGGAATGATGGTTGATAACGCAGTAGTAATAACAGAAGCTATTTTAGTAGGTGTTAAACAGGGACGACGTAAGCTAGATATAGCAAAAGAAATTGTCATGCAGACAAAATGGCCTCTTTTAGCCGGAACACTAGTCGGCGTAATTGCTTTTGCTCCAATTGGCTTTGCACCAGGACAAACAGCTGAGTATACCGGCTCACTTTTCTGGGTTGTTATGATCTCATTACTTTTCAGCTGGGTATTAGCATTAACCATTACCCCATTGACCTGTTACTGGCTTTTCCCGCAAAGTGACGCAAAAAATTCAGACGATTCAAAAACAGAAAAAGAAAGTGCTTTTTTCTTAAAATATAAAGCGCTTATGCGCTGGTGTTTAAGGTCGCGTGCATTAGTTATTTCAAGCGTAATGGTTTTGTTTGCTATCTCAATTTGGGGTGCGCAATTTATGACGCAAGGTTTTTTCCCTCGCTCTACGTCACCTCAAATGGTGGTTGACTTTTGGCTACCTGAAGGAACAAACATCAAAAAAACTGAGCGCGAAATGATCAAACTAGAATCATTCGTTCAATCTTTAGATAACGTTAACAGTGTGCAAACTCTGATTGGCGGCGGTGCAATTCGTTACATGCTGACCTATTCACCACAGTCAGCTAACACAGCATACGGCCAACTTCTTGTAAAAGTCGACGACTATAAAAAAATTGATGCCATGACTCCTGTTATTCAACAATACGTTGAGGAGAATTTCCCAGAAGCAGAATCAAAAGCTTGGCGTTTTATTTTAGGGCCTGGTGGCGGCTCAGCTATTGAAGCCGAGTTCAGCGGCCCCGACCCTGTTGTCCTTCGCTCCTTGGCTGAACAAGCTAAAAAAATAATGTCCTCTGATCGTAAGTCTGTATCTGTTAAAGACGACTGGCGACAAAAAATAGCCGTTATTGAGCCTATTTATTCAGAAGATAAAGCAAGGCTTTCGGGCGTATCTCGTAAAGATTTATCCCAAGCAATCGCTCACTTTTACAACGGCGAAAAAATTGGTACTTTCAGAGAAGGTAACGATTTAATACCTATAATATCTCAAACACCAACAACTCGTTCAGCTACGCTAGACAACTTAAAAAGTATACAGGTTATAAGCTCGGTAACGGGTAAATCTGTTCCTATTTTACAAGTAACTGATGGATTTGAGACCAAATGGCGCGACAGTAAAATAAAAGCGGAAGACCGTATATTTATGATCAAGGCACAGTCTGATCCTATAGCTGGCGAACTTTCGAGTGAATTACTTGCCAGAATAAAACCACAAATCGAAAATATTGCATTGCCCTCTGGATATAACTTAACGTGGGGTGGTGAGTTTGGCGATTCGAGCGAATCAAATGGTGATTTAATGTCAACAATACCCCTTGGCTTTTTAGCTATGGTGCTTGTTGTAATTGTATCATTTGGCAAAATTAAGCAGCCGTTAGTCATATGGTCTGTTGTACCATTGGCTTTAATTGGTGTTGTGTTTGGTTTAGTTGTGACCGGTGTACCACTAGAGTTTATGGGTATTTTAGGGTTGCTTTCGCTTTCAGGATTGTTAATCCAAAACGGTATAATTTTAGTCGACAGAATGGACACTGAAATAGAAGAAGGCAAACCTCGTTTTGATGCAATTGTTGACTCGGCGTCTAGCCGTGTAAGACCAGTATTATTAGGATCTTTCACTACTGCGCTAGGTGTTATCCCGCTATTTTTTGATGCATTTTTTCAGTCAATGGCTGTGGTTATAGTATTTGGTCTCAGTTTTGCCACACTACTCACATTACTTGTTGTACCGGTGCTTTATGCAACATTTTTGCAAGTTTCATCAAACGAAACAGCAAATAGTTCGCAACTATAAATCTCAGGGCTCTTTGAGCCCCAAATTAATTAAGGTTTTTCTCAGTGAAACAATCACAAATTAAAAAGTTAATTTCTGGATCTATTATATCTACCACTCTGTTTATAAGTGCTTGTACAGGAATAAGTAAGAATGTAGTAAAAGAAGATATAAATGCTGACTTAGCGGGCTTAATTCAAGATGAGTCAATGAAACCTGCGTTAGTTTACATCAGGCCTGATGCGCCCACACTCGCAGATTATAAAAAGTTTATGTTTGATCCAATCAAAATCGATTATTCAGATCCAGATATAAAAAATATATCTACCGAGGATATCCAATCTTTGCAAAGTTATTTTTTATCAGCGATGACCACTGAACTGAATAATTCAGGCTATCAAGTTGTGACACAACCAGACAAAAACGTTTTAAGAATTTCGTTTACTTTATCTAACTTAAAAGCTCCGTCATCGCTAATGAATGCGACACTGTTAGTAGTACCAGGCGTAACACTCAGTGTCGGTGAAGTATCTATTGAGGGAGTTTTTAGAGACTCTATAAGCAGAAAAGTTAACGCCGTCGTGTACGAAGGTAGCCAAGGAAGTTACCTATTTAAAGATAAACCATGGAGTACATTTAGTGACATAGAGGCAGCGTTTGACCGCTGGGCTATTGGCTTTACTAAAGCAGTTAATTCAGCCCATAACGCTAAGTAACACGATAATGCGCTGACTTAAAACAAAGTCAGCGCAAATTTAATTATAAACGAATTACTAATATCTACAAAAAATGCCGCAACCAATGGTAATATTATAAACGCAACTGGTGCAGGCCCATGAGATTTTGTCACTGCCGTCATGTTTGCGATTGCCGTTGGTGTCGCTCCCAGTACAAACCCACCAAAACCTGCACTTAAAACTGCTGATTCATAATTTTTTCCCATTAAAGGAAAAACAATAAACAAAATAAATATCACCGCAGTTAACGTTTGAAATACTAAAATAAGCAGTAAATCACTCGCTAAATCTGCAATTACCCATAATTGCATACTCATTAACGACATAGTTAAAAACAGGCTAAGAGAAAAATCAGATACAATAGCTAATGACTTTGTTCTTGCAGGCCAATTTAACTTTGGGATCAAATAAGGAACCGTATTCGATAAAAACATCCCAACTATTAAGCAAGAAACAAATAAAGGTAACTTAACACCAAAGCTGACCAAATATTCATTAATTATATAACCTGCAATAATGCAGATATGAATAACTAAAATAACGGCCATAAAATTTAAGTGAGAAAAATTTTCAGAATCAGATTTAGTGTATTCAATTCCTACCGATAAAGGCGATGACTCACTGGATAATTTATATTTATTTATCAGATATTTAGCAATAGGTCCGCCAATTAAACTAGCAATAACTAAACCTAATGTGGCTGATGCTATACCAATCTCAAGCGCACTTTCAATCCCTCTTTCTGCAATTACGGGCGACCAAGCTATAGCTGTTCCATGTCCTCCAATAAGAGACGACGACCCTGCTAATATACCTATTTCTTTTGATATATTAAGGCTATAAGCACCAGCAACACCTACTACATTTTGTAATACAATAAATGTTAAGGTGAGGGTAAGTAATATAAATAAGGGTTTACCCCCTTTAACTAAGTCAGACACCCGAGCATTTAAGCCTATGGCTGTAAAGAAGTAAACTAACAACCTATCGCGGGTTGATAAATCAAAGTTTATTTCACTTTCTAAGAAAAAATACGCAAAAGTAATGGCTATCGCAGCGATCAAACCACCAGTCACCGGCTCAGGTATATTAAAATGCCTTAAAAAGGGAATTTTTTTTGTTAAATATATACCCACAAAAAAGATTAAAATAGCAATAGTGTAAGTTAAAAAACTATCTACATTAACAATATTCACTTTAAGTCCTTTGATTGTGCTTTTCTGATCTGGGAAATAGCTTCAATGAGAAATGCGGTATTTAGGCCCACTATTATTAACCCATTTACAGCTGTTAAACTGCCAAGCAGTCGCCATTGAGTTCCCAATACAACATCGCCGTAACCAAGCGTTGTAAAGGTAACAACCGAAAAGTAAAGTGCTGGCTCTAACTCACTAAACACCTCAAAAATTAAAAATATAGCAGCCCATAACCACGCACTTGCCGTTAAGCCTCCAACGAGCCAAATTACCATCGCCGTTACCACAAAAATCATTTTTAAGGTTTTAGAGTCCTTTAATAACCAGTCGCTAATATTGGCCAACACTTTAGATAAAACACCAATAAACATTGCTTGTATAAGCACCGTGCCACAGATAACAAACGTTCCTATAATTAGCTGTATGAGCATTTTAATCCCACTGTATAAATCTTAATATTTTAAATAACATTATACATAAAATTAACAACAAGGTAGGCACCTGTAATAACTATAATAAAGTATTTTCAATACCGTTATTTAACCGTTTATTACTGCTAATTACTGCTATTAACAACGTACTAAAACTCAGCCAAAACCTAAGCAAGACAATATTTAGCTAAATAAAAACAGAAATAAACACTTAAAACCAAAAGGAATGCAGTACACGCAAATATCACAAAACCGCTAAGTAATCATCGGGAAAGCAATAATAAAAAATGTTTGGCGTAAATCATCGATTTAAGAAAACTACAGACAGTTATGCCTGTACTTACTTTAACTCACCTGACTCATATTTCGTTAAATTTTCATTTAACTCGATAGATTAGGTTTAATCTGCAAAGCGCCATAAGCAGACATCGAGGTTTTTAATGTCTGAAGTCAAGATTTGACCCCATTCACTTTTTTCATTTAACTCGATAGATTAGGTTTAATCTGCAAAGTGCCATAAGCAGACATCGAAGGTTTTTAATGTCTGAAGTCAAGATTTGACCCCATTCACTTTTTTTTAATGTCTGAAGTCAAGATTTGACCCCATTCACTTTTTGACCCCATTCACTTTTTTCTCAAATGCTTCAGCTGCTAACTTAAAGTGGTTAATTGATTTTGAAGCTGTAGGGTCATATTCATTGTGTTTTATATAAAAATCTTTGTGTTCGCGGTAACTTTTATTTTTATAAAATAAACCAAGGAAAGTATGAGCTTCTGCTACACCATAAATATTTTTTGATTTTTCAAAATCGGAAAGAGCCTCTAATCCAAGTTTTTCAGATGCCAATCCTCTACCTTGAGTACCCATTAATTTGTAAGCATAGTTTAACTTAGTCATAGGGTCATTTGTATAAGGAACTCCTGCAGCAGCGCAACCAAGTAAAAACAATATGATTAGTGAAATAACAATTAGCTTCATGCCTAACTTTCCTTAGGTGTATAACACTTTACATAACCAGCGTTGGCCGTTCTTGCCAATTTCCGGTTGATGTTTTTGTTAGTTTTCAAATTCAACCTCCGGCGCAAAATCGTCGTTACATCCGCTCTCTTTGTAGAACTTTGTGACCTCTTTCTTTAGATACTTAGAGAACCTTACGCTAATAATTGAATTACTTTCAATTAATTCACTTGGAGATTTTGAATCAGTTCTGACCCCAAAAAGCTCGACATATTTCAGTTTTGGAAGAAGCGCAATTGGTCTTAAAGAATCCACTAATTGCACTTTCCCAGATCCATCCCAGCTAGGTAAAGTTTCGAGAGACAAAACTTCTAATTGTCTTAAGTTTGCTAAGGATGAAAGATCATGCATTTTTGGCAAGTGACAAACGGACAAATATCTCAAATTCTTGCATTGGCTTATAAAGTTAAAATTCTCTTCGGGTAACGAAGCGATGACTAGCGAGTCTAGATTGCTGCAAGCATTTAGTTGTTCAAGTGATGAATAGTTGCAATGCCATATCCGCATAGAATTTATTAAAACAGGCGACTCTATCTTCGGCATCAGTTTTGATTTGTCTCTCATAAATTCAGCGTGCATAAACTCCCTTTGAAAACTAACATTTTAATAGTGCGCTCATCGCGCATATTTCTGCCGACGCTACGTTCATTTTTCTACATTATATAGTTTTAACAAATTACCTAAGGTATTACTATCACTAAGTTTTCTAACTATTTTAGGTAAAGTTAAATTAACCAATATGCGCGCGTCGCTCATTTTCATGAATGGATGCGCAAAGCGCAGTTTGACCAATCAATTATCTACGATATTTAGCCAATCTCAACGGCTGTTTCTCGCTCTAAGCTGACTAATAGCTACATGTAATTTGCAGCTCAATACTTTAAATAAGTCGAGGGTCTAAGTCGAGGGTCAAATCTTGACTTCAGACATTAAAATTTTTGACTAACTATTTCTCGCTCATCACTGTCCTTAATAACCATTCAAACATGATCAAATTTTAAAGCTTTGCCTTAAAATAAAAAGCCAATGAGGGTCAAACCTTGACTTCAGACATTAAGACTTTTGACTAACTATTTCTCTCTCATAGCTGCCCTTGATAACCATTCTAACATGATCAAATTTTAAAGCTTTGCCTTAAAATAGGCCCCCCTGTCGATGGAACCTATTGCTCATTCAAAGCACTTAATTTAGTCAACCTGAACCGCCCCACCACAACGCTTATTTACTTTTATGTCGGTTCAACTGCCAATAATGTCGATTCAGATAAACATTAATGATGTAGGTTAAAAAACTCGCTAAATTTCTTACCAACAAAACGCCAAACACCTATTTTTTTGATAAGGAATACAGTCATGAACATTATTACAAAAACAGTTATAGCACTGAGTTTAGCAAGCCACTTTAGTGCTCACGCCATTGACTTGCGAGTCGACAACATTCGTTTATACCAAAGTAGTTCGCAAAGCTTTTCTGCGCCGAGTTCGCTTTATATTGATGAGGGTAAAATTGTAAGTATTACTAAAGCGACCGACCCACAACAAAACGCTGACAATACTGTAAATGCCAACAACCAGTATGCAATACCCGGTTTAATTGATTTACATGTTCATTTGGGCTCATCGGGCAGTAACTTTACTGAGTTTCAGTATTTGCCGGTTAAGTCGCACTTTAATTCTAATTTGTATTTAGGCGTAACTAATATTGTTGATTTGTTTTCGTTTGAGCAAACCCTAAACGAAGCCGCGCAATTAAAAGCAACACAAGTCACCCCTAACCTTTTTTATGCAGGTACTTTGTTTACCAATCCTGGCGGACATGGCACGCAGTTTGGCGGCCAAGCTTATGAAATTGCAAAAGATGAAGACATAGAAGCGCTATGGCAAAAACATATAAGCACTAATTCACATGTAACTAAAGCGGTTATTGAAACTTTTGGTGGTGTGGGTAAATCGTTAACTGATAGCCAATTAAGCGAGTTAGGTAAACGCTCTAAGGCCGCTAATTTACCGTATTTTGTGCATGTTTCTACACTAAATGACGGGAAGCGCGCTATTAAGGCCGGTGCAACTGCTTTAGCTCACGGTATTAATAGCGAAGCGATTGACGATGAGTTTATTACGCTAATGAAAAAGCATAATGTAACCTACATTCCTACCCTTGCGGTGTACCACAATCATAGCGATGAAAAGCATAACCATACTATTAGCTCACAAAGCGAGTTGCTAAAAACCATTCCTGAAAAGCTTCAAGGGTGTTTGTTTGAAAACGTGCCTGCACCTTCAAAATGGAAAGAGCACGCGTGGGATGAGCGTAAAACCGCTTATGCAAATATACAAAAGCTACATAAATCTAATGTCACTATTGGCACAGGCTCTGATGCCGGCAACCCTTACACGCTGCACGGTACTGGGTTGCACAACGAGTTAGATGCACTTAAAAAAGCGGGCTTAACAAATGGTGAAATAATTAATGCGGCCACTGTTAACGGTGCAAAGGCTATTAATAAAGCCAATAGTATTGGCAAGCTTGCTAAAGGCTTTGAAGCAAGCTTTGTGCTGCTAAAGCAAAACCCGCTTGATGATATAAGCCATATTCACACTATCTCAGAGGTTTACAAATCAGGTACGCAAGTAGACCGCCCAGCGCTTATTGCTCAAAACAAAGCTATAAAGCCACAAGGTCCCGCTTGTAATGAAATAATAACAAGTAGCCAAGCGCAGCATGTTATTGATGATTTTACCGGTGATACACCATGGCAAGCCTTAAGCGACTCGGTAATGGGTGGTCAATCTGTTGCAGCGCTTACCACAAATAAAAATAGCTTAACCATAGATACAACCATTACAAAGCCAACAAGTTTTGGCGCGTGGGCAGGCGCTGAAATTAAATTTACATCGCCGGCTGATGCCTCAGCATTTAAAGGCATTCGGTTAACCTATAAAGGCTCAACTACACCTTTTGCTATGTCTGTTTATCATAGTGATGTAAAAGATTGGGATCACTTTAGTGTACTTTTAAAACCGCGCGATGAGTGGACAACGCTTGATATTCCTTTTTCCACTTTTAAACAATTTGGCTTTGGTAGCCCGGTTACGTGGTCGGCCACTGAATTAACAGGGGTTAACTTAATGTGGCGTAAAATGCCAGGCGCAAGCAACGAGCCATTAAAAAACACATTACAAATCAAGGAGCTAACTTACTTTTAAATAAGTTACAGTCAAAACACAAAATCTTTGGGTTTTGACTGTTTTTTGTTATGGTTTAATCACTTACAAAAGAAGCACCTACTATGCTCATACATCCTTTTTATAAATACAGTTTTTTTATTCTACTTATTGTAGATATTGCTTATGCCCTTGGGCTCATAATTGCTAACTCTGCGCCCTTAACAGGCGGCAGTGCACTTGCTGCTACCG
The DNA here is from genome assembly GCF_005886645.1 of Pseudoalteromonas sp. S408. Classification (NCBI taxonomy): domain Bacteria; kingdom Pseudomonadati; phylum Pseudomonadota; class Gammaproteobacteria; order Alteromonadales; family Pseudoalteromonadaceae; genus Pseudoalteromonas; species Pseudoalteromonas sp. S408. Next base: position 44,369 of record NZ_PNDY01000009.1, read on the forward strand.
TATGGTTTGTTACTTTTTACTGGGTGCCGGTATGGAGTGCGGCAGCGGTTATTTTTTACCTACGCAATAAGCATATTAATAAAATAGCATTTGAATGGTTAATTGCCGTTGTATTTATGGCACTCGGTAATGTGCTTACCGATGTATTACTGACACTGCTTTTTGATGGGCATAAATCAATGGGGATTTTTGTTGTATTTAACGGCTTACTTTGGGGCTCGTGTATTTACTTTACCAGTATTTTTATTGAAAACAAAAAACGCGCAACAGCCGAAAAACACGCTCTTAAACAAGCCCAACTTGCTACATTACGCTACCAGCTAAACCCACATTTTATGTTTAATAGCTTAAATACAATTTCGGCTTATATTCATACAAACCCCGATTTAGCCGATGAAGTACTGCATGAACTTGCTGATATTTTAAGGTACTCGCTTGATACTGCCGAGCAACAGCAAATACCTTTACAGCAAGAGCTTACAATAATAGAAAAGTACCTAAATATTGAAAAAGCACGCTTTGGCGATAAGCTACAGGTTAATTACCACATTCCCAATACCCTTAAAAATATATCGCTACCTCCGCTACTTATTCAGCCCATAATTGAAAACGCCATTAAACATAACGCTAAACAAACATCGTTAATACTTAATATAACGCTGAGTGAACTACCAAACGGCGTTAAAATACAAATTAGCGATAATGGTAAAGGGTTTTCGAGCGATGTTATAAAACACGGGCATGGCAGTGGTATAGGGATGAAAAACATCATGCTACGCGTTAATCAACTTGGCAAAAGTAAGGTACTACTGAGCAACAATAATGGTGCAGTGGTTACGATGGAGCTAACGATATGAACAATAAAAACCAGCCAAATACAGCCGCTAAAATGCGCGTATTATTTGCCGATGACGAGCCTCCCGCCCGCGAAAAATTAAGCCACCAACTGAGCTTAATGGAGCATGTTGATGTAGTGGGTATGGCCACAAATGGCAAAGAGGCCATTTCATTAATTAATGAGCTAAAACCTGATGTGGTATTACTTGATATACAAATGCCTGAAATTAACGGCTTAGAACTTATTGATTTACTTAACTACCAGCCCATTATTATTTACACAACCGCGTACGACCAATTTGCGATTGAAGCATTCGAGAACGCCTCAACTGATTATTTACTTAAACCTTTTCCTATTGCTCGATTAAAAAAAGCACTCGCTAAAGCGCAGCAGCAACTTGAGCAACAGCGTGCCCACTGCCAAGTTAACAGCCCAGAACACGAGCAAACCTTTGCATTAACCGAAAACACATTAAATAAGCTAATTAGTAAAAACGGTGAGCGTATATTTTTACTCTCCCCGGCTGACATTAAATTTATTAAATCGGAACAAGGTAATAGTTTGGCGTGGAATGGCGACACATTTCATCATTTAAGCGATACGCTCGATCAGCTTGAGCATGCCTTAGTAGCAAAAAACTTTGTACGAATTCATCGAAGTTATTTGGTTAACGTTGACCACATTAAAGAAATACAGCGTTGGTTTAATGGCAAGTTGATGGTGATTGTAAATGATGATATTAAATCTGAACTAAGCACCAGCAGAGCCGGTGCCGATAAACTAAAGCAATTACTACACATTTAACTTATCTAAAAATGTGTTACAGATCATTGCTCGAATACACACTTAAAATAGGAAACTTATATTCCGCAAACGAAACGGTAACTGATTGCGTTTCGTTACCCTTAAAACTGAGTGTAAACGCCAATGGAGCTAATCGTGTACCATCTGCAAATAAAGCGAGTAAGTGATCTTCGTTAAGCTCTCTATTTCCCGATGATACATTAGTTAATGTGATAACTGCCCAACGTTCGCCTTCGTTATTACTCATTAATATGTAATTTAACACCTCAAAGTCGCCTTTCTTGGGTGTGATATTAGCATCGTTTGGAAATGCTAAATGCAAGCTATTGGGTATTGCTCTGTCTACGTTTATTACTTTTTCACTATTTGCCAATGCCGAAAACGAAAGCATAACCAACATTAAAGTCCATATTTTAGCCATATTTGTGTTCTCCATTTAACATGCGATTTGTGTATGCAAGCGCAAAATACATTCTCAGTATTTACCTATTTTGTAAACATACAAAAACTTTATTACTATAATAAGCTCTCATTCACAGTGGTAATTGTAATATTAAGGCTTTGCAGTTCGTCTACTAAATAGGCTAATTAATACAGGGTTATTACACAGGAGTATATATTACATGGCAACCACACCTAAAAAGTCACATGAGGTTAGTAAAACACAGTCGGCTTTATTAAACCCAGAGCACAGCATTCAAGTAAGAGGCGCGCGTGTTCATAACTTAAAAGATGTGGATGTAAACCTGCCTCGTAATTCACTTGTAGTATTTACCGGTATATCGGGCTCGGGTAAATCATCGCTCGCTTTTGGAACATTATTTGCCGAATCGCAGCATCGTTATCTTGATTCGGTATCCCCTTATGCACGCCGGTTAATTGATCAAGTAGACGAGCCCGATGTAGATTCAATTGAAGGACTGCCACCAGCGTTAGCATTACAGCAACAGCGTGGTGCACCCTCGGTACGCTCATCGGTGGGCAGTGTAACCACTATTTCTAACGCGCTGCGAATGCTTTACTCACGCGCAGGCGAATACCCAAAAGGCCAAGGCATACTTTACGCCGATGCGTTTTCGCCCAATACACCACAAGGCGCCTGCCCAGAGTGCCACGGTATTGGCCGTGTATTTAACGTAACCGAAGAGCTGCTAGTGCCCGATCCCACTAAATCAATTAAAGAGCGCGCCATTGCAGCATGGCCGCCGGCTTGGCAAGGTAAAAACCTAAGCCGTATTCTCACCTCGCTAGGCTACGATATTAATAAACCGTGGAATACCCTGCCTAAAAAAGCCCGTGATTGGATTTTATTTACCGACGAAACACCTACGGTGCCGGTGTTTCCTGAGTACACACTTGAGCAAACACAAGCAGCTATTAAAAATGAAGAAAGCCCTAGCTATATGGGTACATTTACAAGTGCTAAACGCTTTGTTTTACAATCGTTTGCGAGCACTCAAAGCCCACGCACTAAAAAACGCGTGTCGCAGTATATGCAAATATCACAGTGCCCGCAGTGCGAAGGTAAAAAGCTTAAAAAAGAGTCGTTATCGGTTAAAGTAGCAGGCCTTGATATAGGTGAAATTTCGCAATTAACGCTCAATGAGCTGGCAGATAAGTTAAAGTTTGCCGCTAGTAACCCCGCTAAAAGTAACGCTGCAAATCCCGAAAAAGCCATAGTTGCAAAGCGTATAGCAGGCGACATTCTTAAACGCGTTGAAGCACTCACCAAACTTGGTTTAGGGTATTTGTCGCTTGAACGCACCACCCCATCGTTATCGCCCGGTGAATTACAACGCTTAAGGCTTGCAACGCAAATTCGCTCAAAATTATTTGGCGTAGTGTATGTGTTAGATGAGCCTTCTGCAGGTTTACACCCTGCCGACACACAAGCTTTATTAGCCGCACTAGATGAGCTAATAGCCGCTGGTAACTCAGTGTTTGTGGTTGAACACGACGTAAGTGTTATTCGCCATGCCGATTGGGTGGTTGATGTAGGGCCAAAAGCGGGCTCCCGTGGCGGTAATATTGTTTATAGCGGCCCTGTTGAGGGCTTAAAGCAAATTAGCAGCTCACACACGAGCCAGTACTTATTTAAAAATAACGAATCTCAGCAAGCTCAAGTACAAAACAAACAACGCCAAGCAAAAGCATGGCTTACGCTTAAAAATGTTGAGCGTAACAACTTACAAAAGCTTAATGTAGAATTTCCGCTTGGGGTTATTACAAGTGTTACGGGGGTATCTGGCTCAGGTAAATCAAGCTTAGTAAGCCAAGCGCTTGTTGACTTGGTTTACGATGCACTGGGGCAAAAATCGCAGCCACAAATACCTACAGATGAAGCCGAGCTACTTGAGCAAGAGCTCGATATAACAACCGGCGGGCAAATAACTGGGGGCATTGAGCACATAAAGCGCCTAATAACGGTTGATCAAAAAGCCATTGGCCGCACACCTCGCTCAAACCTTGCAACTTACACGGGCTTATTTGATCACGTACGCAAACTGTTTGCCAATACTAAAGAGGCAAAAGCACGTAAGTACGACGCCGGTCGCTTTTCGTTTAACGTTAAAAAGGGTCGCTGCGAAAATTGCGAGGGCGTAGGCTTTGTAAGCGTGGAGCTGTTATTTTTACCTAGCGTGTATTCGCCTTGCCCTGTATGTAACGCCAAGCGCTACAACCAAAAAACACTGGACATTACCTATAAAGATAAAACCATTGCCGATGTACTTAATTTAACCGTTGAGTCTGCGCATACATTTTTTGCTGATGAACCCGCTATTTTACGTGCGTTAAATGCGCTGCTACAAGTGGGCCTTGGCTATTTACGTTTAGGGCAACCTGCTACTGAGCTTTCGGGCGGTGAAGCCCAGCGCATTAAACTTGCCACTGAACTACAGCGTACTCAGCGCGGCGATACGCTTTATATTTTAGATGAACCAACCACAGGCCTGCACCCTAAAGATGTAGCCATGCTAATGGCGCAGTTAAATGGCTTAGTTGATGCGGGCAATACCGTCATTATGGTTGAGCACGATATGCAAGTAGCCAGTAACAGTGATTGGGTTATTGATATTGGCCCAGGAGCTGGCGACGAAGGCGGGGTAATAGTTGCACAAGGTAAACCTGAAAGCGTCGCTGAATCTCAAAAAAGTAAAACGGCACCATTTTTAAAAGCGCAGTTAAATCACGTATGCTCTGATTAAAGGGTTAAAAGCAGTATGCACAAAATAAAAAGAGCCCCAGGCTCTTTTTATTAGTCTAAGGCTAACCAAACACCTACAAGCATCATTAAACTGCCTGCAATTCGGTTCATCCATTTAATATTATCGCCTCGGCTTAAAAACAGGCGCAGGCTTTTACCACCTGTTGCATACGCTAACATACTTACAAATTCGGTTATCATAATTACGCTAAGTAAAATAAATAACTGTGGCGCAACAGCCTGGTCAACATTAATAAACGGTGGGAGTAATGAGATCATAAACGCCCACCCTTTAGGGTTTGCAATGGCAGTTACAAAGCCTTGCGTAAAAAGCGACTGGCGACTTACGTCACTTGGTTTTGAAGTATCAACCGACATTTTTCCTTTGGCGCGCCACATATTTACGCCAATATAAATTAAATACCCGCCGCCTACCCATTTTAAAATAGCAAAGGCCTCTGGGTAATTTAGCATTACACTTGCAACACCGAGTACCGCAGCAACGGCAACACTCGCCACCCCTAATAGCTCACCTATCATCATCCATAAGGTTCGGCGCACACCTATGCTCATGCCGAGTGTCATGGCAAGCGTCATGCACATACCGGGCGTTATCGACACAAAAAAGAAGGTAGGAATAAAAACTGCCAGTGCTGCTACATCAATCATTAATTTACTCTCGTATTCAAAACAAAAACGCGGCTATAAGTAGCCGCGCTGTTGCTGACCTATGTGTATTGTTATTGCTGGGTATTAACAGCAGGTTCGCTAACGACCTCTACAGGCTGTGGTGTATCATTTAATAAATACTTATCTAGCCACTGCTCTTGCTCCCACAATACATGTAACAAGCTTTTACGTGCGCGGTAGCCATGAGCTTCGTAAGGCAGCATAACTAAACGGGCATCTTTTCCTAAGCCTTTAAGCGCGGCATACATGCGCTCACTTTGCATTGGGAAAGTGCCCGAATTAGGGTCCTCTTTACCGTGTATCATTAGCATGGGTTCGTTTATTTTTTCAGCGTGAAAAAACGGCGACATATTAGCGTATACACTTTGTGCTTGCCAAAAATCACGTTCTTCGCCCTGAAAACCAAACGGCGTTAACGTTCTGTTGTACGCACCACTGCGAGCAATACCTGTTTTAAATAAATCACTATGCGCTAATAAGTTAGCAACCATAAATGCACCATATGAATGCCCTGCTATGGCTATTTTGTCTTTATCAGCAATCCCTTTATTAACTAACACATCTACCGCAGCTTGCGCGCTTGCTACAAGTTGTGTTCTAAAGTTATCGTTTGGCTCGCTGCCATCAATACCAACAATGGGCATTTTAGGGTCGTCAAACACGGCAATACCTTTGGCAAGGTACGGCATTGGGCCCCAGTAACCAATATACGTAAACTCGTAAGGCGACTCGCGAACTTGCGACGCTACGGCTTTGTCTTTGTATTCAAGTGGGTAAGCCCACATAAGCACAGGCAAAGTTCCTTGTGTTTTGTCGTACCCTGGTGGTAAATATAACGTGCCAGAAAGCTCAACACCGTCGTCGCGCGTGTAACGCACTTGTTCTTTTGTTACCCCTTTAAAAGCAGGGTATGGGTGTTCAAATTGCGTTAGTTGGGTTAGCGAATCGTTATCTAAATCACGAATGAAAAAGTTAGGCTGCTCAGTTTTAGACTCACGAATAGTAATAAAGCGCTCGCCTTCCTCATCAAGTAGAGCTCGTACGCGCTCGTAATAAGGCGCTTCTGATTGCCATAAACGCTTGCTGCTATTCGTTTTTACATCGTACCTGTCTAAAAACGGAATATTACCTTGCTCTGATGCGCCATTGCCGCGCAGATAAATATAACGCCCACCAACGACTTTAATTACATTAGCGCCTAAATCGTTACGCTCGTAAATAGCATTACCTGGATCTTTATAAGCATCGTTATAACTACGCTCTGAAAACAGCACTCGGTTGCTATCGGCATTACGTGGTTGAATAACATACGTACGTAATTGACGGTCGCTAAAGCGCCAATCGCTTAGCATAGCAATGTCGTTGTTAGCCCACTCCATACCCGCATAACGACGTTCTACTTTTGCAAATAACTTTGGCTCGCGTTTAAATGGCGCACGTAAGCTGTAAATGTAATCGTGGTGCGGTACATCAGTTTTCATGTCGCCGCCATCTTGCGCTTCAGCCCAAATAACTTCAGCCCCCTGATCTGCTCGCCATTCAAAATTACGTCTTCCTGTACGAACGCTGTCGTAGCCTTGTGGAATGTTATCGGCAAGTGATTGCTTAGCAAGCTCTGCTAATGCAAAACCGCGCATACCCCATATTTGCCATGTTGTTGCAAAACGGCTGTAAGGGACTTGATACGAAAACGGTTCGTTAATTCCCGCCACTAAAATATTGGTTGAGTCAGGCGATACCGAAAACGATTTAAATAACGCTGGGCTACCAATAGCTTGGGCCTTGCCATCAAAGGTAATGTAAGCCAACTGACCTTGGCCAAAAAACTTAAATTGTGCTTCGTCGAACGGGCTCGTTAATAAATTTTGATACGTCCGTGCGGGGGCTTTTTCGCCAGTGCTTTGCTGAATAACTGGCACCACATTTTGACTGTTGTTTTCAAGTCGTGGTTTACCCACATTTACAGCTAGGTTTGCAATAATGGCCGTGCTGTCTGGTAACCATTGGTATGGCGATGCCGTTAAAACCGAGTTTAACGCTGCACTTGAAAGCATTTTTGCTTGTTTGCTTTCAACACTATAAAGCCACAAATTTGCTTCGTTTGTTTGTTCAACAATAAACGCTAGGTATTTGCTATTTGAAGACCACTTAGGCGAACGAATAATACCATTAGGTAAGTTATTAATATTAATAACGGTACCACTTTGCACATGCTTAAGTTCTACTGCACTAAAATTTGCGCGAACGCGTGTGCGTGAAAAGTTAGCCGGGTTTAGTTTAATACCCGCAAGTTTTAACTCTTCAATTGCAAGCTCATCAAGCGATACAACACGCCTGCGTTCAAATAACGCAAGCCACTGACCATCACTTGATAAGTAACTTGTGGGCGCCAATTTAGCATCTACCACTGCCGCCAAATCAGGTGATGGAGTTTGGTAGCCCTGCTCTGCATGACTAAATGGCAGTAATACAACACAACAAATAAAGGCAACTAACAGCCTAAAAGCGTTCATGTTTTTATCCTTTTGTTATTTTTTACACAATTATGTGTATATAAACACGTTTTGCTTTGTTCATAAAGCATTAAGGTGGCTTAAACCAATGCAAAAGATGACTTAACAGCCCTGTTTAAGCTACACTAACGCGTTTTTAATTTATCACTGCGGCAAACACAACTATGCGTAATAAAGCTAAATCTGTCACAATATTTGATGTTGCCGACCTTGCTGGTGTTTCCAAGTCAACCGTGTCCTTGGTGCTTACCCAAAGTAAAAAAGTAAGTGATAAAAGCAAACAACAGGTATTAAAAGCAATTGACGAGTTAGGTTATGTTTATAACCGCGATGCAGCCGCTATGCGCTCAAAGCGCTCTAATTTAATAGCTATAGTGATAAACGATTTAACTAATCCTGTTATGGCACAATTGGCCACCGAGCTTGAACAAATATTAAATGGCGAGGGTTTTCAGGCCGTTATTGTTAGCAGTAATAACAATGTTGAGCAGCAAACACGGGCAATTAATAAACTAAAAGAATACAACGCCGCCGGGTTTATAATTTGCCCCGTACCTAATACATGCACACAATGGTTAGACACATTACATACTCAGCATAGCGTTGTTACGTTAATGCAAGAGCTTACATTTAGTAACGCCCCTTGCGTGTTACCCGACTACAAAAAAGCAAGCCACATAGTTAGCATGCACTTGCTTTCTCAAGGGGTTACAAACATTGCGTTTATAGGCAGCAATTTACAATTAAGTAGCTGCTTAACACTTCAAAACGGCTTTAATACCGCATGTGCACAACACAGCATTTTGCCACTAAACGCAATCGAATGTGATGAAAACACCGCACATAGTGCCAAAAACGCTTTTACACAGGCCTATAAAAACAACCCTGCTATTAACGCCATTGTATGTGCAAATGACATTATTGCCCACGGTGTGCTAGCAGCCATAAAAACATTGCCCTTAACAGCTGAACAACGCATTAAAGTAGTGAGCTGCCAACAAATAAAAAATAACACCTTACTTGACGATACATTAACGAGTGTTGCAATCAGCACGCATGACATTGCAAAGCGTTGCCTTTTAGTACTTCAAGAACTACTACAAAATACAGCTCCACCGGTTAAAACACTGGTAAATGTGAACTTACAAATTAAAGAGTCTAGCCAATGAAAAAAGTGCTGGTAATTGGCTACGTATGGCCAGAACCCAATTCGTCTGCTGCGGGTACGCACATGATGTCGTTATTAAATGCATTTAAAGCACAAAACTGGCAAGTAGAGTTTGCCACCCCTGCTCAACGCACAGATCATATGGTAAACCTTGATGACTTTGGCATAACGAGCCAAAGCATTGCCCTTAACTGCGAAAGCTTTGACGAATACGTTAAAGCGTTCAGCCCAGACATAGTCATGTTTGATCGCTTTATGATGGAAGAGCAATTTGGTTGGCGCATAGATAAACACTGTCCCAATGCTATTAAAATTCTCGATACCGAAGATTTACAATGCCTACGTAATGCACGCCACGAAGCGCACAAAGGCGAGCGCGAATTTACCACCAGCGACTTACATTCAGACATAGCAAAGCGCGAAATAGCGGCTATTTTGCGCTGCGACTTAAGCTTAATTATTTCAAGCTTTGAGATGAGCTTACTAAACAGTGTGTTTAAAGTAGAGCCAAGCTTATTACACCACTTACCGTTTATGGTCGATTTAAGCGCATTGCCCAAAACCACAAAAAGCTTTGATGAACGCGCGCACTTTATGACCATAGGTAACTTTAGACACGCCCCAAACTGGGATGCAGTGCTGTACTTACAAAAAATATGGCCATTAATTCGTAAGCAACTGCCAAAAGCCGAGCTACACATTTATGGCTCTTACCCGCCACCAAAAGCCACCGCACTTAATAACCCTAAAACGGGGTTTTTAATAAAAGGTTGGGCCGATAACGCCTATGATGTTATGCAAAGCGCACGTGTTTGTTTAGCGCCTCTTCGTTTTGGTGCAGGTATAAAAGGTAAGTTACTTGAAGCCATGATAATGCAAACTCCCAGCGTTACCACTAACATTGGCGCAGAGGGCATGCACAACGATTTACCATGGCCAGGTAAAGTTGCTAATAATACCGAAGACTTTGCAAATGCAGCCGTTGAGCTTTACAACAGTCAAACCGATTTTAAACACGCTCAACAAGCTGGTAATGCGCTACTAAATAGAGTTTACGACAAAGTAAAATTAAGCGCGGCGCTCATTAATAAAATAGATGTAATAAGCAATGATTTAAGCGCGCATCGCGAAAAAAACTTCACCGGACAAATGCTCAAACATCATACAATGCGCAGCACACAATACATGGCGCAATGGATAGCAGAAAAAAATAAAAAATTAGATTAAAAATGACTAGACACTCACCAATTAGTCTTTAAAATCGCGCCCATTACACATGGGCGTTTTAGCCTATACTCTTAGCTAATTTTTATACCAACTCGCTTAATTAAGTGATCTATTTTGAGGGTGGAAAAACATGTTGATAGCAAGGCAAAAAATTTGTCGTTTAGTTGTTCTAAATGAGAATTTTTTAACGCAAGTAGCGACACGTTTAGCCCCGCAAAATGATTAAGTATTATTGCGGATTGGTTCTACACACTGGCCTAAATAAGATTTGAAAACTGCAACCTTTACAGAAAAACGCAAATTTATCGTTAAATTAGGTAAAATGCTTCACAAGTACGGTACGCCTGCTTACCGCCTAGAAGCTCATCTAATGGAAGTAGCCACATACCTAGACCTTAAATCGTCATTTGTTATGTCGCCTACTTCAGTTACTTTTGTTATTTGGACCGACGGCCATGAAGATGAATACACACATGTGGCACGAGTAGATCCTGGCGATCATGACTTAGGCTCACTTGCCGACACCGACGACCTAGTAAATAAAATGCTCAACGGTGATCTTACACTTCAAGAAGTAGACCAACAGCTCGACATCATTTTTGATGCACCAAACCCATATAATAAACTGACCACAGGCATTGCGTTTGCAACCTCGGGGGGTGCTTTTGCAATGCTTATGGGAACCAGTTGGACCGATGTAATTTGGTCGGCGTTGCTCACCCTTGTAGTGTATTTATTTGTTTTGTGGTCTATGCGCTCTAAACGTGTAGCGCACATGCTTGAGCCTCTTGTTGCTATTGCTTCAGCAATATTGGCATGCGCTGTAAGTGTTTATATTACCCCTGAAGTAAACATACGCTTGGTGGTACTTTCGGCCATTATTGTATTTATACCGGGCCTTGCGCTTGCACTTGGACTGGCTGAGCTTGCAGCGCGGCATTTAGTGTCGGGCACAGCACGCGTTATGGACTCATTTATGCTGCTGTTTAAGCTATATTTTGGTGGTTTTATAGGTATAGGCATTGGCTTTGCACTATTTGGCCAAGCAGACTTTGTTCAACCAGAGCCTTTACCAAGCTGGACGCCTTGGCTTGCTATATTTTTATTATGTAGCAGCTTAATAGTCATATTTAGAACCAAGCTAAAACATGCGGGTTGGTCTATTGCATCAGGTTTTATAGCCTATGGTACCAGTATTGGTTCTGCCATGTACCTTGACTACACGTTGGGTACCTTTGTAGGCGCGTTATCGGTTGGTATTTTTAGTAACTTATTTAACCGTGTTGCTAATGCGCCGGCTTCCATTGTTGCAATGCAAGGCTTAATTGTATTAGTACCAGGTAGCAAAACCTACATTGGCTTAAACTCGCTTATTGAAGGGCAAGACTTTGTATATGCAGAGCACATAGGCCAGCAAACGTTTTTAATATTTATGTCGCTTGTAGCAGGGCTTATATTTGCAAACGTGGCCCTGCCACCTAAAAAAAGTTTATAAAAGACAGCGCGGGGTCATTCCGCGCTACTCATCATTTATTTTATCACCCTCATTTAACGCCCTCTTTTGAGCATTAATCGCATTTTTTAGTTTATTGACCTTAGCTTGTTATACTAATCTGGATTTTAAAAATAAAGGATATAACAATGCTAAAAACTAGCTTAGCGCTGGCAATCGGGCTTTCAAGCTCACTTGCATTTGCGCAATCAGCAATAACAGTTGAAGATATACCAAAAGTAAAATCGGTAATACAAACAAGTGTAAGCCCTGATGGCGAAAGCGTTGCATTTACACGTTCGTTACCACGCACGCTTTACGTTGACGAAAATGGCAGTAATTACAGCGAACTTTATGTTGTAGACGATGAAGGTATTGAACGCCCATTTATTACCGGCTCGGTTAATATAAAAAGCATTCAATGGTCAAACGACAGTAAAACAATATACTTTTTAGCGAAATTAAAAGACGACAAATTTACTTCTCTATACCAGATCCCAGTTGATGGCGGACAAGCACAAGCTGTTATGTCGTTAAAAGGGACTTCTATTTCAAGCTATCAACTAAGCCCTGATAACAAACAGCTTGCGTTATTAGCCATGCCAGCTGCTGACAAATCAGATAAAGAATTAAAAAAACTTGGTTTTAAAGCAGAAGTATACGAACTAGGTTTAAAAAACAAACAACTCTTTATTGTTGATTTAGCTAAAGCTGACAAACCATTGTCGCCAACAGCCATAAACATAGATAGCTACGTAAGTGATGTAAATTGGTCTGCAGACAGTGAAAAACTACTCGTTAAAACCCAACCTACTGCACTTATTGACGATCGCTATACCAAATCAATGTGGCACCTTTATGATATTGCTAACGAAAAAGTAACTTTATCGTTTAAAACACAAGGTAAACTAGGCGACGCAGAGCTATCGCATGATGGTAAGTATGTGGCTATTTTGGGCGCAGAGGATCAGCATGATCCTGCTACTGGACGCTTATTTATTGCCGACACTGAAACCGCAAAAATCACTGAGTGGTTGCCTAACTTTATGGGCCACGTAGTTGATTTTGAATGGTCGCATAAGCGCAGCACACTCAACTTTATTGCCAATGTAGGTACACAAAGCTTTGTTGCCAGTATTAAAGCAGGCTCTAATAAGTACAAAAAGCTAATTGATGAAGGCCAATTCATTGCAACGCAGCTTAGTGTTTCTCATTCAGATAAAACATTAGCTCTTCGTGGTAACAGCGCTAAACATCCTAACGAAGTGTTTATTGTGCGTAGTAAAAAAGCAAAGCGTTTAACCGATTCTAACAACTGGTTAAACGATAAGCGTTTTGCAAAACAAGAAACCATCAAGCTTAAAGCGCGTGATGGTGTTGAGTTAGACGGCGTACTTGTCTATCCGCTCGATTACAAAAAAGGCACACGCTACCCACTTATTATGTCAGTACATGGCGGCCCAGAAAGTCACGACAAAGATGGGTGGATCACCAATTACTCTCGCCCAGGTCAAATGGGTGCAGCACGCGGTTACGCGGTGTTTTATCCGAACTATCGCGGCTCTACAGGTAAAGGCGTTGATTACTCAAAACTAGGGCAAAACGACTATGCGGGTAAAGAGTTTGACGACTTGGTGGACTTTAAAAACCATTTAGTAGAAATGGGTTTAGTTGACAGTAAACGCGTTGGTATTACGGGTGGCTCATACGGCGGTTACGCCTCTGCTTGGGGTGCAACAAAACTAACTGAGCATTTTGCAGCAAGCGTTATGTTTGTGGGTGTAACTAATCAGCTATCTAAGTTTGGTACTACTGACATCTCTAACGAAATGCACTTGGTACATGCCCGTTCATACCCATGGGATAAATGGCAATGGTACTTAGAGCGCAGCCCTATTTTTTGGGCTGGCCAATCTGAAACACCATTACTTATTATGCACGGTAAAGACGACCCGCGTGTTCATCCAGCACAGTCAATGGAGCTATACCGCTACATGAAAGTACAAGGTAAAGATGTTCGCCTTGTTTATTACCCAGGTGAAGGCCATGGTAACCGTAAAGTGGCAGCACAATATGACTACAGTCTACGTTTAATGCGTTGGATGGATAACTATTTAATAGAAGGTAAAAAAGACATGCCTGATTACGAAATAGACCATGCAGCAAAGCTTAAAGCTGTAAAAGATGCCAATAAATAATTTGTGGTAAGTTAAAATAGTGAGGCCAGCATTATTGTTGGCCTTTTTTTATTATTTGTATAACCAATATCACCCACCAAGCTCATGCTGTGGTAAAATCTAAATCAATTCTTCGTCTCAATCTCATAATTCGACTGCTATGCCAAACAGCCCTTGTTTTACTCCATTTGCTCAACCTGTTTCTACTATTTCGTTACCGGAACAGTTTACTTACCCATTTTTTTACGAGCCACACCCACTGACTATTGCAGCAAGCGAACAATTGCAACAGCAGCTCGAAACACTGCCACATTTAAAAGCTGAAAACGCGGGTAAAATGTTTGGCGTATTAGTGGTTAAAAATGAGCAAAACGAACTTGGTTTTTTAGCAGCCTACTCAGGGCAAGTTGATGCAGACAAAGCCAGCATTGACTTTGTTCCCCCTATTTCAAGTATGCAATTGAACGATGAAAACTACTTAGCCAAAAGTAAAATAATAAATGACATAAACGCGCAAATAAACGAGCTTGAACACAGTGAGCAGCTAAAAAGCATAAGCCAGTTATTAGCAACAGCCAACGAAGGCTTTGAAAAAGAACTGCAAGCGCAGCATGCTTTAATGCAAAAAAGTAGAAAAAAGCGGAAAAAACAACGCAGCGACGCTGAAAAAAAATCGAGTAAGACTAAAATTCAGCAACTCAAAAAAAAGCTGGCAACTCAAAGTATTGAAGAAAAAAAACAGCTTCAGGCATTAAAGCAAAAATGGCAAACACAGCTAGTCACGCTTGAACAAGCGCATAGCAAAATAGACGATGAGCTTGAGCATTTAAAAAAACGCCGTAAAACACTCTCTAAAAGCTTACAAAAAATGCTATTTGCCCAGTATCAATTTCTTAATATTGAGGGCGAAACAGAAGACCTTAATGCTATCTTTGCTAAATTACCTGAGCACACGCCAGCATCGGGAGCAGGTGACTGCGCAGCGCCTAAGTTACTTCAGCATGCGTTTAAACATAAATTAACGCCTATTGCCATGGGTGAATTTTGGTGGGGAGCGCCGCCAAAATCAGCGGTTAGGCAACATAAAAACTACTACCCTTCTTGCTTTAGTAAATGCCAACCTATTTTGGGCCACATGTTAAAAGGTTTAAACGTAGAACCGAGCCCGCTTCTCAATAACCCGGCACAAGGTAAAGAGCTTGCTGTTGTTTATCAAGATGATGATTTGGTAATAGTGAATAAACCGGCAGAGTTTTTATCGGTACCCGGCATTACCATAGACGATTCTGTATTTTTGCGTATGAAAACACAATTTCCAGAGGCTACAGGCCCACTTATTGTGCACCGATTGGATATGTCTACTTCCGGGCTATTAATTATTGCCCTAAATAAACGGGCACATAAAGCCATTCAAAAACAATTTATTGAGCGCACAATAGAAAAACGCTACGTTGCTTTAGTCGACGGCAACATAGAGCAAGAAAGCGGGACTATAGAGTTACCCCTTACACCAGACTTTGATGATAAACCGCGCCAAAAAGTGTGTTACCAAAAAGGTAAGCCTTCACTAACAACATGGCAAGTGCTTGAGCGAAAAAACAACACAACACGCTTGCAGCTATATCCTAAAACAGGCCGCACACATCAATTGCGAGTGCACTGTGCACATGTTTTGGGTTTAAATACCCCTATTGTTGGTGATACACACTATGGTAAAAAAGCAGACCGATTACATCTGCACGCTGAGTACTTGGCGTTCACACACCCGATTACTCATGAACGATTAGAGTTTAAAGTTGCCGCTGATTTTTAATAATTAAGCATTAAATTATGCGTTTAATACCGTGCTAATACTAAGATTATGGACGTAGATATTTTTTAAAATAACTTTTATGATAATGTGATTACATGATTAACGCCGTGAAAACATCTATTTATATTTTATTAGCTACACATTTTGGGTGTAATTTTACGCACACAGTTTAAATAACTGAGCGTTGTCGTAGTATTAAGTAACGTATACTAAATTGGTAAGGGACTAACATGATGATAAATATACAA
Source organism: Pseudoalteromonas sp. S408 (assembly GCF_005886645.1). Classification (NCBI taxonomy): domain Bacteria; kingdom Pseudomonadati; phylum Pseudomonadota; class Gammaproteobacteria; order Alteromonadales; family Pseudoalteromonadaceae; genus Pseudoalteromonas; species Pseudoalteromonas sp. S408. The sequence goes on from NZ_PNDY01000009.1 coordinate 60,544, forward strand.
ACGCAAATGAGCTACCTCAGGGCAGTGATTAAGCCGGTTGTCGTTATCTTTTTTTTACTTGCCACTTTTCAAAGTACTGCTAACTCTGCAAATACGTCCTCCATTGAGTTAAGCCAAAAAGCCGTAAGCGTACTTATTAAAAATGTAAGAACCGATAAGCTTGATTACCTGCAAAACAAAAAACAAATTACTCAAGCGTATGAACTGAGTAAATTAAAGTATAGTAACTCACTACATTTAGAATCCGCTGCCATTTATGCCGAGCTTCTTTTTAGACAAGAAAAGTATGATGAGCTAAATGCCCACCTTAATGAGTATTTAGCAAATCAACAACTGCCTAAACAGCCCGACATTTTACTGCTATTTTTAGAGTCACAACTAAAATTACTGAGCTTGAAAAAAAAGCTCAAACAAGCAAGCGATGTTATTAAAAAATTAGAAACGCGTTATGCGCAATCTACACCCGCCGAAAAAATTATCATATTAAAAGCCTTCGCGTTTTATTATACAGAAACAGATGACCTAAAAAAAACCTTAAGTGTTGCACTTGACGGATTAGAGCTAGCAATTCAAAAAAATGATATTGCATCGCAAGGTTACTTCTATAGAAAAATAGCCGACGCTTATAATTACTTAGACGAAAAAGAAAAAGGCATTATTTACGCTAAAAAAGCACTCGTTGCTTACCAGCAAACACAAGATGGCTTATATACAGCAAAAGCCTATTGGAGTTTAGGTAACGTATTGCTTGAAATAAACAAGCTACAAGAAGCACTTATTTATTTTGATAAAGCACTCGCCTATTTTGAATCTGTTGATATGCAAAAAGGACTTTCTTTTGCACAGTATTCAATTGCTAACATTTTGTATAAACAAGAAAACTACGAAGACGCTTTAACCCTAGCAAATAAAAACCTTAAAGTTGCCCGTGCAGCTGAAATAGGCGATATGAAACTAGCAACAATGATCTTAATGTTAGATATCTATTCAAAACAAGGCTTACCTGAAAAAGCCGATAAAATGAATGATCAAGTATTTTCGATGTTAGACGACTTTAGTCGCAGCATTTACAAAGCTGAATTTCTTCAAAAGCGATATCAATTAAAACGAAACCTAAACAAAACAGACGATGCATTTGATGCTATGGAGCAAATGCTTACATTTATGAAAAAGCATTACGAAGCCACCAGCGAAACAAACATTAAAACACTGCAAATAAAATTTGAAGTGAAAGAAAAAGAAGAAAAAATACTTCAATTAGAATACGACAAAAACATAAATGAGCTACTTGCTAAAGAAGAATATCAACAAAAAATTATTTGGCGTTTAAGCGCAACAATTGCATTTATTTTAGTTCTTGTGTCGTTATTACTCATTTATAAACAGGTACTTCAGCGTAAAAAATACTACAGTATGGCGCTAACAGACTATTTAACTAAAAGTTTTAATCGACGCGGTATAATGAAAAAAGCCGCTAATACACTTAAACAAAGCAACGCAACTATTGCTATTGTTGATTTAGATTTATTTAAACATATCAACGATACCTATGGCCATGATGTAGGGGATGCAGTACTTGTTACCTTTGCGCGTGCAGCACAAAGTGTACTCGACGATGATGACCAATTTGGCCGCTATGGTGGTGAAGAATGGTTATTTGTTTTAAACACAGTAGATAAAAAAAGTGTTGAAGCAACATTCGATTCTATTGCTAATGCGCTAACTAATTATTGTAGTGAAATAGAAGGCTTAAAAAACACAGAAACCATTACTTTTAGCGCAGGCGCAGCAATTAGTGCCTCTTCTAATCGCTCACTTGAAAAACTCATCATCCATGCCGATGAGCTTCTTTATAAAGCCAAACAAAATGGCCGCAATCAAGTTAATGTAGAGCAGCCCTAGACGCATTAGGGTTTAGCAAATTTTAGCACGTTTGGTAAGTGAGAAATTATTTCACCCTCTTGTCTGTAAAAAATACATAGATAAAACAGCCTAACAAACACACCAAATATAAAACCAAGTAATTTCATAAAGTTACACTATGGCACTACGTTTGCTTCAATCGTTACAAGCAACGTAATTAATTAGGAAGATTTATGAATATTTTTGAAGCACTACGTAATGACCATGATAAACAACGCGAATTAGTTGATGCGCTTATTCAAACAAAAGGCGATACACAAAAACGCCACAGCTTAATGGATGAGCTAAAAACGCAGCTAGAAGAACATGCCAAATTTGAAGAACGTTACTTTTATAATCCATTAATTTGTGAAGACTTAACACAAGAAAAAGCCCGTCATAGCGTTGCCGAACACCACGAAATAGACGAATTAATTGAACAACTTGAAGACACCGAAATGAGCTCGTCGGCATGGTTGGTCGAGGCTAAAAAATTACACCATTTAGTGCATCATCATTTAGATGAAGAAGAACATGAGGTATTTCAGCTAGCGGGTAAAGCGCTGTCTGAAGGCCAAAAAGAGCGCCTAGGCGATAAATACAACGACGCAATGCACTAACCATTGCAGGTAACAAATTCATACACCTCCCTGTGTAATTTTGGTTATAAGCTAATTGGCTTATAACCATTTTTTTGTATAAGCGCTCTACTTTACTGTGAATTTAGAGTCTTGATCTCGTAATAAATACAGCGCAAAACACGCTGCCCACATTGGCCACGCTGCAAAAAATAATAAGTTATTAAATCCATCTATGTATTGGTTATACGATGACAACGTAGACAAACCATGCATTATAAAAACCACACCGTAAGTAATTCGTTTTTTGATCCCTGCTAAAAATGCCAACATTAAAATAAGCTGAAGCGCGCCCAATACATAAGCAACAACGTCAGTAGAGCCATTAATCCCATAAAAGTGTTCGAATATACGTGCACTGTGACCCGGATTCACAAACTTATCGAGAGTCCACATTATCATTACTATAAAAACACCTAAACGAAGCGACAAAAGTGACCACTGTAAACGGCTTTGAACATCGCTACTTAAAGAACCTGTCATAAAATTTCCTTTAAAAATATATAAATAAACCAAGAATTGAACAAGACCGTATAAGCTATGATTAATTTCAGACTATTAAGATTTAATACGAATTGGTAATCAACAATAGTTAACGTTTAAAGACTATAATAAGCATAATTTGCAGACATCCATTCTAAAAATTAAAAAAGTTAAACTTTGATTGAAAGATATTTTTATTCCTTTCGGTCTTTATCGCCAGTAACTAATTACACTAGAGAGACAACGCTTGAAACACGCATACTTAGCACTATCCTTAGCCACTATATTAAACACTCCCCTTGTAGCCTTTGCAGCTGACAAAACGCAAGCACAAGATTCGATTGAGCATATTGAAGTGGCAGGCCAAGTTATAAAGTCTCAAGGACTTTCTGTTAAAAATGAAACAATTGACGGCCCTTTTGGCGATAATTTAGCATTGCAAGACATAGCACGCTCAGTAACACCTATTTCAAGCGAGTTAATAGAGCAACTAAACATTACTACTTTACAAGACGTATTAGCAGTAAGCCCAAACACCTATTCTGCAAGTGGATTTGGTGCGCCAAGTTTGCCTACAATTCGCGGCCAATTAGGTGAGCTTTTTCAAGATGGAACACGTCGTCAAGCAGGAAACAACGGTTTTGGTGTTCCTTTATCGTTCAACTCTATAGAACAGATAGATGTTGTTAAAGGCGCTCCACCTGTTTTATTCGGTTCGAGTCAGCGTAATGGTGGGTTTGTTAATTTACACTCTAAACAAGCGTCGACTGACGAAAGTAAGGGTAAAGCGAGCTTATCAGCAGGCCGTTGGGATCAATACAGTGCGCAAATTGACTTTACAGCCCCAATAATCAAAGACAAAGTAGGCTTTAGAGTAAGCTATGAGCACCTTGATCATGGTAGCTACTATGATTATTCGGGCACTAAAAGCGACAGCTTATTTGCTGCATTACGAATATTACCAGATGACAAAAGTAGCTGGGATATTAACTTTGAACTATACCAAGTTGAATTTACCGACAACGCCGGTATTAACCGCCCTACTCAAGCACTTATCGATCATGGCCTTTATATTACCGGCCAAGGCGTACAAGCAAATGGCAGTACAGTACCAGCTGCGGGTTCAATTGTGTCGCCTACTGGGCTAGTAAACATTGATCGCAGCACCGTACTTACCGACCCTGATAACCAAAACGAAGCTACAACCTATTTAATTCACAGTATTTACAAACGCGAGCTAAGCGCAAATGCTTCTATTAAAAACATTAGTTACTTTCAACATTTACAACGTGAAGAAATAGCACAAAATAGCTTTGTTGAAATTATTGACGGTGCCGACACTGCGCAAAATCGCACTGAGCTTACCTACCAATGGAATAGCGACCAGCAAACAATTTTTGCTTTCGACGTTCGCTACAACAAAGTACTTGGCTACAGCCAATTTACCACCGAGGCCGATTTACCAATTGATTTAACTGGTCCACTTTCAAACCGCCGCATTCCCTTAACCGATGCACAAAAAGCACGTTTAGTTGAGCTTCGCCCTGGTGTGTTCGTATCACCTGGTGCGCAGTACGATATAAATAACGATGGCAGCGGCGACTTTAACCTATCAGACACTACTGACTCACGTTCATGGCAAACAGGATTTGCAATTCAACAAGACTCAGATTGGACTGATAAATTTCATACCAGTGTAGGTTACCGTGTTGATTATTACGATGTAGAAGCGCGCGACCCAATTGCACCACAAGGCCAAACTGCAGCCAGCGATAGCATTAACGACACGCTACAATCAGGCCAAGTGAGTTTTAATTACAAACTAAATGTTGATTTCACCGGCTACGGTGCTGCCAGTTATAACGAAGCCACATCAAATAGTATGGCTGGGGGTAATGTACTGGGTGGCGGCAACGTTATTAGCGCACAAAACTTTGCAACCGAAAACACGCTTGTAGAGTTTGGTTTAAAATATGCACCAACCAACAGCGATTGGTATGCTGATGGCGCGCTATTTAGCCAACGACGCAGCCTACGTAACCGTGATGGCAGTAATACAGGTATTCGTACCACCGGCTTTGAAAGCCAAGTATTTTATGATGCTTACCCTTACTGGTTAAGCGCAGGTTACAGCTATATTGATGCGCAATACGATAATTCTGCAAGTAGTCAAGATTCAGCACAAGTGGCCGATGCCTTTGACAACTCACGCCCAGACATTATTGCAGGTACCGGTGTTGGCGCACCTAGCTTTACACCATTTGCACCGTCGAACAGCCAAGTACAAGGTATTCCTGAGCAGTCATTCAGTTTTAATGGAAATTATTCAATTAATTCGAAATGGCAAACTGGCTTTTCGGGTCTATATACAAAGAGTTACCCATTAGATCTTTTACAAACAGTTAAAATTCGTGATCAATACACGCTAAACATTAATACTAGCTATGCATTTACGCCTAGCACCAAGTTGCGTTTAGATGTGAATAACATCACAAACCAAAAAAACTGGCGCCCTGTATTTGAAGGCGGTTACTTTGGCGCAACCTTGGCATTCCCTGAATTGCCAATAAATGCCAAGCTAACGCTGACCCATAAATTTTAAGATTTATGAATACTTAGCTTTTCTAGGTTAAATTTGCATCAACCTGCTTAAATACCTAGCAGGGCAAAGCCTATGTGATGTTATTATCTCACATAGGCTTTAAAGTAAAATGAGTGCTAAACAGGCGCAGCCCAAAGGGTTTACCTAGGGCAATACGAAAGGTCAATAGGCCCTAATTAAGAGAGAGAACATGATAAAAAAATTATTTTTGATAGTGATTGCAGCCGCTGCTATTGGCGCGTTCTTTCATTTTAATTTACACCAGTTACTAACACTTGATGGCTTAAAAGGGTCAATGGACCAATTTGACCAGTACAAGGCGCAGTCGCCGCTACTTGTTATTGGCGGCTTCTTTTTACTTTATGTGGTAGTGACAGCTCTCTCTTTACCGGGTGCGGCTATTTTAACGTTGGCAGCAGGTGCGCTATTTGGATTAGTTGAGGGTTTATTGGTTGCGTCATTTGCATCTACAATTGGGGCAACACTTGCCTTTTTAGTGTCGCGTTATTTATTACGCGACTCTATAAAACAACGTTTTCCTGAGCGTTTAGCGGCTATTGATGCGGGCGTTGAAAAAGAAGGTGGCTTTTACCTATTTACACTTCGTTTGGTGCCAGTATTCCCGTTCTTTTTAATTAATTTACTAATGGGTGTTACTGCTATTAAATCGTGGACCTTCTACTGGGTAAGCCAGGTAGGTATGTTGGCGGGTACGTTTGTATTTGTAAATGCCGGTACTCAGCTTGCGCAAATTGAGAGCTTGTCTGGTATTTTATCCCTCGATCTTATCCTTTCATTTGCCCTGTTAGGTGTATTCCCATTAATAGCGAAGAGTATTCTAAACGTATTTAAAAAACGTCGTGTATACAAAAATTACACTAAGCCTAAAAAGTTCGATCGAAACATGATTGTTATTGGCGCGGGAGCTGGCGGCTTAGTGACAAGCTACATTGCAGCGGCAGTTAAAGCCAAAGTAACCCTAATTGAAGCCGGCGAAATGGGTGGAGACTGTTTAAACTATGGCTGCGTGCCAAGTAAGGCCATAATTAAAAGTGCAAAAGTGGCAGAACAAATTCGTCATGGCGAGCATTACGGGCTTGAAAACACCACACCGCAGTTTTCGTTTAAAAAAGTAATGGCACGTGTACACCAAGTAATTGCCGACATCGCACCTCACGACAGCGTTGAGCGCTACACAAACCTAGGCGTAGATGTTGTAAAAGGCTACGGTAAATTATTAGACCCATGGACGGTAGAAATTAAGCTTAACGATGGCGGCACACAAACACTCACTGCCCGTACTATTGTTATTGCCACTGGCGCACGCCCATTTGTACCGCCATTACCGGGTATTGAAGAAACAGGCTATGTAACAAGTGACACCTTATGGACTAAATTTGCTGAGCTTGAAGAAGCCCCTAAAAAGCTTGTTGTACTTGGCGGTGGTCCAATTGGGTGCGAACTTGCACAAAGCTTTGCCCGCTTAGGTTCAAGCGTTACGCAAATTGAAATGGCTGAACGTATTATGATCAAAGAAGACCTAGAAGTGTCTACCTTTGCTCACGAAGCGCTAACGCAAAGCGGCGTAAACATTTTAACCTCGCATCAGGCACTACGCTGTGAAGCGCGCGATGGCAAAAAGTTCATTGTGGTAAAACATAACGATACCGAAATCGATATTGAATACGATGAGCTACTATGTGCTGTGGGCCGAAGCGCTCGTCTTAAAGGTTACGGCCTTGAAGAACTTGGTATAGAAACTAATCGTACTGTAGTAACTAACGAATACCTTGAAACGCTTTACCCTAATATTTTTGCCGCTGGCGATATAGTAGGACCGTATCAGTTTACGCACGTAGCCGCTCATCAGGGGTGGTACGCAGCAGTAAATGGCTTATTTGGTAATCTTAAAAAGTTTAAAGTAGATTACCGTGTTATTCCTTGGACCACATTTATTGACCCTGAAGTAGCAAGAGTGGGCATAAATGAGCAAGAAGCGATTGAAAAAGGCATAGACTATGAAATCACTCGCTTTGAATTTGAAGAGCTAGACCGTGCCATTACCGACAGCGCCACCAAAGGCTTTATTAAAGTAATTACACCAAAAGGCAAAGACAAAATCCTTGGTGTTACTGTGGTATCTGAGCACGCTGGCGATTTAATAGCTGAGTTTGTACTGGCAATGAAACACGGTTTAGGCCTTAACAAAATACTAGGCACTATTCACAGCTACCCTACGTGGGCTGAAGGTAACAAGTACGCAGCCGGCGAGTGGAAACGCGCTCACGCACCTGAGAAAGTACTTAACATGCTTGAAAAATACCACACATGGCGCAGAGGCTAAAATGTTTAAAACACCTTTTAAAGCGCTATTGTTAGGGTCTGCTTTGCTTGCAACATCGTTTGCAAGCAATGCTCAAAACATGCACGACAGCTGGAACGTATTATTAAACAATCATGTTGTAGCTATTAATCATGGCCACAGCACAGAGGTCGATTATTCAGCAATTAAAGCCAAGTACAGTGAACTTAAAACCTATTTAGATTCACTATCGGCGGTTACGCAAAATGAGTTTGATGAATGGAGCAAACATAAGCAGCTGGCTTTTTTAATCAATGCGTATAACGCCTTTACTCTTGAGCTTATATTAACTAAATACCCAAGTCTTAAATCGATTAAAGATTTAGGCAGCTTTTTTAGCTCGCCGTGGAGCAAAGAGTTTGTGCCATTACTTGGTAAAACTCGTAGCCTTGATGATATTGAGCATGGTTTAATACGCGGCAGTGGTAAATACAACGACCCTCGTATTCACTTTGCTGTAAATTGTGCCAGTATTGGCTGCCCAGCACTACGTGAAGAAGCCTACACAGAATCTAAACTCGAATCACAATTACACCATCAAACTGACCGTTTTTTATCTGATATGACACGTAATATGGCGCAAGATAACACGCTAAGTGTGTCTTCAATATTTAAATGGTACGGTGATGATTTTGAACACGGTTTTAGAGGCGCTAATTCGTTACAACAGTTTTTCTCACAATACGCAGACGAGCTAAAACTGATACCCGCTCAGCAAAAAGCGCTTGAAAATGACGACATGAAAATTAAGTTTTTAGATTACAACTGGGATTTAAATGCTCGCTAATAAATTTTGGCAAACATTATCGCGATACAGCTTATGCTGTGTCGCTTTTTGCATTTGCCTTGTTATTAGTTTTAAAAGCCTAGCAAGTACACAATTACAAAGCCGCTGGCAGCAAGTTGAAAGCTTAGGCAAAGACCAAAGCGTATATTTTTATGCGTGGGGTGGCGATGCGCAAATAAATGCGTATATTCAATGGGCTGCACAGCAAGTAAAAACCAAACACAACATAAACTTAGTACATGTAAAGCTAAGTGATACCAGCGAAGCAGTAAGCCGGGTACTTGCTGAAAAATCAGCAAACAATAACGATAAAGGCAGCGTAGATTTAATTTGGATAAACGGTGCTAACTTTGCCACCATGAGCGAGCACTCTTTATTATTAAAACAATGGGCTAATAAGCTGCCTAATTTTAGTTACACCGACCCTAGCAATAACCCCGCTGTTAATTTTGATTTTGGAATACCCACCAATGGAATGGAAGCACCTTGGGGTCAAGCATCGCTCACCTTTTATTACGACAGTTTAGCAATTGACGACACTGCAAATAACACACTACCAACAACCCTAACCCAATTACTTAGCTGGAGCGCACAAAACCCGGGTCGCTTTAGTTACCCAAAGCCACCTGATTTTTTAGGAATGAGCTTTTTAAAATACGCGCTTGTCATGCTACATCAACAAAGTGATGACACACTTAAAGCGCAGTTAAATCAGCCAGCTACTGCACAAAACACAGCCCAAGTATTAAACCCATTATGGAACTTTTTAAATAAACTGCACCCAACACTTTGGCGCGATGGCAGCCATTTTATGCAAAGTGGTGCACAAATGCGCCGCTTAGTAGGCGACACAGAGCTAAGCATAGCATTTACGTTTTCAGCGCCCGAAGTACCCGCCGCCGTTAAACGTTATGATTTACCAAAAAGTATTCGCAGTTATGCAATGCAAGATGGCAGTTTAAGTAACACTCACTTCGTCGCTATTCCTTATAATGCAAGCCATGCACAAAGTGCGCAATTGGTGGCTAATTTTTTATTAAGCCCGGAGGCGCAAGCACATAAGCAAAAACCTTCAGTTTGGGGGGATAAAAGTGTATTGATTCAATCTACATTGAGCCAAGAGCAGCAAGCCTTGTTTAAAACGGTGGAACCGCATCCAAGCGCATTACCCTTAAATAGCATTAAACGCACGCTAAGTGAGCCACACCCAAGCTGGGTAAACGCTATTATGCAAGGTTGGCAAGCGCGCTTTGGGGTTAGCCAATGAGTGTTGTTTCAAATAAGTTAGCAGCAAGCCCAACGCTTAAATCACATAAAAGCGCCGATATGTTCAGTAAATTAGTTAAATTAAGCCCAAGCTTTTTACTGGCATTGCTTATTTTGCCCGTAATAGGCGGATTAATTAGCGTACTATTACCCGCTTTTGGCTATGCGCCGGTACTTGAACATACAACACTTGGCCTACATGGCTTTACTATGCTTATGCAAACACCCGGCCTTACACACATGGTTATGCTAAGTGTTGGCACAGGATTAATAAGTACCTTACTTGCCTTTATCATTACGTTAATGATTTTAGCGGCATTTTTTAATAGTCCTTGGCTTAACCGTATTCAGCGTTTACTGAGCCCAATACTGGTAATACCCCACGCAGCAGCGGCTATAGCGGTTGGTTTTTTAATTGCTCCTTCGGGTATGATCTCGCGTTTAGTATCGCCTTGGTTTAGTGGGTGGGAACTTGCGCCTAACGGCATGTTTCCGCATGATTCGTTTGGCATTAGTATAATTTTAGGCTTAACCCTTAAAGAGCTGCCTTTTTTACTGTTAATGGCGCTAGGTGTGCTTGCCCAACCTGAGCTTGGCAAAAAACTGCGCCACCAACATAAAGTAGCGCTTAATTTAGGCTACTGCCCTATGACTGCTTTTTTTAAAGTGATTCTGCCAAGCCTTTATCCATTACTGCGCCTACCCATTTTAGCCGTATTGGCTTATGCCAGTGCAAGTGTAGAAATGCCACTTATTTTGGGGCCAAATACACCACCCACCTTGGCTGTCGCTATTATGCACTGGTTTAACGATGTAGATTTAAACCTGCGTATTAAAGCCTCTGCGGGGGCATTATTGCAGCTTGTACTTACTGGTGGTTTACTAGCTCTTTGGCTTGGCGGCGAAAAAACCATAAAAGTATTATTTAGCGATTTACTCACCAATGGAGAGCGAGAATATGGCGGTGTTTATTGGCAAAAAATAACGACCGTATTAACAGTATTTGTAATTGGCTTTATTTTGCTTTCATTAATTGGCTTAATTATGTGGTCGGTTGCCGGATTTTGGCGTTTTCCGGCGGCACTGCCCGAGCAGCTCACGCTATTTCACTTTAAAAGTGCACTAATGCAAATGCAAGGCCCGCTTTGTAATACCCTTGCGATAGGGCTAGTTACTACGTTATTTGCCATTATTATTACGCTTTTGTGCTTAGAGTCTGAGCAGTTAAATGCAAAACCCCTATCGCGCTTTACCAGCTTAATTATTTATTTACCGCTGCTTGTACCAAGTATTGCGTTTTTATTTGGCCTAGTGTGGCTGCAGCAACTAGCAAATAACCAAGCCGCGTTTTTTAATGTGGTATTTACCCATTTATTGTTTGTACTACCGTATGTGTTTTTATCGCTTGCGAGCAGCTATAGGCGATTAGACCCTCGCTTTGCTCATGTAGCAGCAAGCCTTGGCGCCACGCCCTGCAAAGTGTTTTTACAGGTAAAACTACCCCAGTTGTTTGCCCCTATTTTGATTGCGGCTGCACTTGGTTTAGCCATTAGCTTTGGCCAATACTTACCTACACTTTTAGCCGGTGGCGGGCGCATAGCAACCATAACAACCGAAGCGGTTACCCTTGCTAATGGCGCAAGTAGGCGTACCAGTGCTGTGTATGCCATTATGCAAATGGCATTGCCACTCATTGGCTTTATCCTGGCGTGGGTTTTACCTAAGTACTTTTTTAAAAGCGCACATCGCTAACCCATAAATTAAAAGGTTTTTAATGCAGTCATCTTTAGAGATTAAAAATTGTGAGCTTTATCGTCAACATGAGCAATTACTAAGCTTAAACGAGCAGGTAAAAGGCGGCGAAATACTTACTATTATGGGGCCATCAGGCAGTGGTAAATCAAGTTTATTAAATTGGCTTACCGGCACATTACCCAACGGCTTTAACGCAAGTGGCGAAGTGTGGCTTAACGGTAAAAATATTAATAACTTGCCTGCTCATTTACGCCACATAGGTGTGCTTTATCAAGATGCGTTATTATTCTCGCATTTGTCGGTAAGCGGTAACATTGCCTTTGCTATGCCTAAAGGCAATAAAAAACAGCGCCTTGAAAAAATAGAGCACGCCCTTGAACAATTAGGATTAAAAGGCATGGCTAATCGCCACCCCGACAATCTCTCTGGTGGGCAACAAGCCCGCGTTGCTTTACTGCGTATGCTATTAAGCGAGCCAAAAGCTATTTTGCTTGATGAGCCATTTAGCAAGCTCGATACCCAATTAAGAGTAGATACCCGCGAACTGGTATTTAGCCAAATACGTGAGCATAAACTGCCCGCAATTATGGTAACCCACGATCATAGCGATGCAGAGGCCGCAAACGGCAAACTGGTCACCTTAAAATTAGCCAAATAAACGCACAAAAAGGTCAAGGCACCAAGCATGTTAGACAAATACATCACCCCGGTAATAAAGCCACTGTTAACCCCTGTTGTAGCATTAATGCACAAGCGCGATATAACGCCCGACCAACTCACTGTGGTCGGTTTTTTAATAGGGCTATTAGCAGTGCCATTAATTGCGTTTGAAATGTGGTACGCAGCGTTAACAGCTATTGCTTTAAATCGTATTTTAGATGGGCTAGATGGCGCATTGGCACGCCATGCAAATTTAAGTTCAAGCGCGGGCGGTTTTTTAGATATTACCCTCGACTTTTTATTTTACGCGGCAATTCCGCTTGGCTTTATTTTGGCAAACCCCGAGCAAAACGCCATTGCAGGTAGCATATTACTGGCCACCTTTATAGGCACAGGCTCAAGCTTTTTAGCCTTTGCCATAGCCGCCGAAAAATTTAAGCTCGAAAAACCCCAGTTTAAATACAAAAGTTTTTACTATTTAAATGGCTTAACCGAAGGCACAGAAACCATAGCGCTATTTATTGCCTTTTGTATTTGGCCGCAGCACTTTGCCATAATGGCGAGTATTTTTGCCACTGCGTGCGCTATTACTATTTTTACACGTATACATGGAGGATATAACACGTTAAAACTCCAAGAAGTTGATGAGGTTACACAAGCCAATGAGTAATGAAATTTGGTGGCGTTTAGGGTTCTTTTTCAGCATTTTGGTTATTATGATGCTGCTAGAATCGCGTATGCCTGCGCGTAAATCGCCTATAAAAAGTAACACCCGATGGTTTGCTAATTTTGGACTCGTGTTTGCTTCATCACTAATTGCTCGCTTAAGTGTGCCAATAGGCTTAACCGCAGTAGCGCTTTATAACCAAGAACACGGTATTGGTTTATTTAATCAAATAGCCACACCAAGTATTGTTGCTATTATTTTAAGCATGTTACTGCTTGATATACTTATTTATTGGCAGCACCGGCTTTTTCATCAGGTGCCTATTTTGTGGCGCTTGCACCGTGTGCACCACGCCGATGCCCATGTAGATACCAGCACAGGTTTGCGTTTTCACCCTATCGAAATTGTACTAAGCATACTTATAAAATTGATTGCCGTTACCGCCTTAGGCGTGCCTGCTATTACCGTATTAATATTTGAAATAGCACTTAATGGTTTAGCACTATTTAATCATGCAAATATACGCTTGCCACAAGCAATAGAGAAACCACTTCGATTAATTTTAATGACTCAAATACTGCATCGTATTCACCATAGCCAACGCGTGAGCGAAACCAATTCGAACTACGGATTTAGCGTTATATGGTGGGACAAACTGTTTGGCAGTTACAAAAATGAAGCGCAAAAGGCCGATAACGAGATAGATATTGGCTTAAAAGAATACCCAAGCCAAAAACAAAATGCGTCTCTTTGGGCTTTGTTAATCATGCCATTTAAAAAATAAGTAACACCTATTCTCTTAAAAAATAAAATATTAAAACAATATTACGCAGTTTGATTACTTTAGAACTACTGTTAATGCGTTAATCAGTAAATTAATTGTAAATAATTTAGACAAATATGTTGACCAAATCACAACTGCACAATACTATTTGTAAGCGCTTACAATTGCACACACAAATGTAAGCGCTTACAGAAAGTATAAAAGCTATAAAATCAACTAAACTTAAACACATATTCTGACAATTATCAGTTGAACGGGGTTCAGTTATGAACATTGAAACAACACGCATTACACGCCTTTTGGCAGCTATTTCATTAGCGTCTTTGGCCGGCTGTGGTGGTGACGCTGCAACAACAAACACGAATACAGAAGTCGTTAATTCTTCAGAGCCAGTCTCAGATTGGCGCATGGTATGGAATGACGAATTTGACGGCACTAGCATTGATACAAACAAATGGAACTTTGAATTAAATTGTGCTGGTGGTGGTAATAACGAAAAGCAATGTTATACCGATAGCGAAGAAAATGCCTTCATCAAAGACGGCATGCTTAACATAGTTGCTCTTCCCGCAGAAGAAGGTGCACAAAAACCTTACACATCAGCCCGCCTAAATACCCGTTACAACGCAGATTTTACTTATGGCCGTTTTGAAATGCGTGCAAAATTACCATCTGGTCAAGGTAGCTGGCCTGCATTTTGGATGATGCCAACTGATGAAGAATACGGCACATGGCCACGCTCTGGTGAAATTGATATTTTAGAAGCTGTAAACCTAAAAGTAGCCGCTGAAGATGGCACTGTTGAATCATACGTACACGGTACTCTTCATTACGGTCGTGAATGGCCAAATAACTCTAGTTCAGGTAAAGCTTATTTATTACCTGAAGACATGAACCCAGCTGATGATTTTCATACTTACGCTATAGAGTGGCAAGAAGGTGAGATCCGCTGGTATGTAGATGACTATTTATACGCTACACAACGTCGCTCAGAAGTTCGTTACAATTCAAAAGACGAAGCTGTTGGCCTTAAACATAAAGGCTGGTTTGCTGAATACTTTGAACAAGGAAGCGGCGAACTTACAACGCATTGGGATAACGCCCCTTTCGACAAAGATTTTTACCTGATATTGAATCACGCAGTTGGTGGAGATTGGCCTGAAAACGTTAACAATTTAGGTATTGATGCAGACGCGTTTGCACAAGGCCAAAGCTTTGAGATTGATTACGTTCGAGTATACGAATGTGCATCAAACCCAATCACTGGCAAAGGCTGTGAAACAGTTCGCCCAGGTTACGACAGCCTAGAAGACGCACTTGTAGAAGGTGCAGCACCTGTGCCTACACCACCAAGCGACGGTGTAGCCCGAAACCTTGATATATTTAACGGTAGCCTAGACGCCAACTGGATTGCATGGGATTGTTGTGGCGGCACTGTACCAGAAGTTATCACTGATGCAGACAAAGGTGACGTTGTTAAATTTAACATAAATGATAACAACGGCACCGTGCTTGGCTTCTCTACACGCGGTGGTCACTTTGCAGACGATTTCACAGGGACATCGTCTCCATTTGATGCATCTCCATTACTAGATTTAAACGGCCGTTTAACGTTTGATATGAAAGTGGTAACGCCTCCAACATCAGATACTACCTGGATACTAAAAGCAGAAGCAGGTGATGGTGGCCCAAATACAGGCGACGTACCATTAAGTGAAAGCAATGAAGGCGTAACGCCTGTAACTGGTCAATGGCAAACATATACTTTTCCATTGTCATTACTTCAAGAAAAAGGCTTAGATTTAAGTGCAATTGATGTGCTTATGGTATTCCCTGCATGGCAAACAGGTGAAGGTGCTGAGTACCTTATTACTAATGTAGCAATTGAAGGTGACTTGGGTGCTTCTCCTGAGGTTGTTTTATTCGACAACGGACAAAGTTTAGATTGGCCTATGTGGGATTGCTGTGGTGGTTCAACACCAGTTGAAGCATTAGACGACGAAGAACACGGTTTAACTGCAGAGTTTAGCATTGGTGAAGCGCCTACAGTAATGGGCTTTAACACACGCACTTCTGCGGGTGGAAGCGGCACACCGTTCGATGCGACTAGCATTTTAGAAAATGGCGTTCTTCAGTTTGAACTAAAAGTAATGTCAAATCCTAATAACCCAGATTCAACTTGGTTAATGAAAATAGAATCAAATGAGGGTGACTCAGCAGTAGAGCTTCCGTTAACAGACGCAGGTGACGCACCAGTTGCCGGTGAATGGAAAACTTACACTTATACCTTAGCTGACTTAGCAGGTGCAGGCCTGGATGTTAGCGCAATTGATGTTGTTATGATTTTTCCAGCGTGGGGCACCGGTGAAGGTGCAGTATATCGTGTAGATAACGCTAAAATTTATGACCCAAGTGCAACATCTGCAGCAGGAAGTGAAATTACAATCTTCCAAGATACAGCCGCAGAGCAATGGAGCATCTGGGACTGTTGTGGCGGTTCAACGCCAACAGAAGAAACAGACGATAGCGACCATGGTACCGTTGCTGAGTTTGTAATTGGCTCAGCGCCAACTGTTATGGGCTTTTTAGCCGATGAAGGTGTTTCTTTTGATGCCTCGTCTATCCTTGCAAATGGGGTTGTACAATTTGAAATGAAAATGGTGACTCCACCTAACGCAACGGATTCTCAATGGTTATTTAAAATTGAGTCAACTGGTGCAGCATCAGCTGTGGAGCTGCCTCTTGCAGAAAGTGTTGAAGGTCAAACACCAGTTATTGGTCAATGGCAAACATACACATTTACGTTGCAATCACTTTTTGACGCCGGTTTAGATATCAGTGATATCAACGTGTTAATGGTTTTCCCAGCATGGGGTACGGGTGAAGGCGCGGTTTATCGCATCGATAACGTGATTATTGCAAACCCGTAGAACAACCATTGAATGGTAGGTGCCTTTAAATAGGCACCCACTAACTGTAATAAATTTAGAAAAGCAGAGCAATTATGAACACATTCACTTTTAAAAAGAGCCAGTTAGCAGCTTCTGTGTCACTTATCATCGCTGCAAGTACATTCAATTTAGCCTATGCAGCAGAAGAAAATACTGCTGAACCTGAACTAGAAGTCATTGAAGTAAAAGGTATCCGCGGATCGTTAATTCGTTCAATGGATGTAAAACGAGATGCCTCTGGTGTAGTTGACGCCATTTCAGCTGAAGAAATGGGTAAGTTTCCAGATACAAACTTAGCAGAATCATTACAGCGAATTACTGGTGTGTCTGTCAGCCGTTCAAACGGTGAAGGTAGCCAAATTACTGTTCGTGGTTTTGGCCCATCGTTTAACTTGGTAACACTAAATGGTCGCCAAATGGCCGGCACAGGTTTTACTCGCTCATTCAACTTTGAAAACTTATCATCAGAAGGTGTAAGTTCGCTTGAAGTAATGAAAACTGCGCGCGCCGATTCACCAACGGGTGGATTGGGTGCAACTGTAAATATTGTTACCGCTAAACCATTACAAAAGCCAGGTGAGCGTTTTTCTTTCATGGCTAAAGGTATTCACGATACATCTGTAGAAGAAGGCGATAAAGTAACACCTGAAATTGCAGGTATCTACAGTAATACCTTTGATGACGAGCGTTTTGGTGTGTCGGCTAACTTTTCATACCATCGTCGTGATTTTCAACGACAAGCAGCAAATGTTCGATCTTGGTTAGTTAACCCTAACCTCTCGGTTGATGCGGCTAATATTGTTGATAACCGCCCAATGGATGCTGAAGGTAACCCGGATAAACAATTCTTTGACCCAAACGCGGGGGAAAATGGTGAATTTGTTTCAGCCGCTTTCTTTCCGCAAGAAGTTAGCTTTGCGAAAGATGACATTCAGCGCGAACGCTTAAATGCACAAGCAACATTTCAGTTTGCACCAACAGACAACCTGACATTTACGCTTGACCATACAATTTCACAAGCAACAACCGGTAATAACTCATTGTCTTGGGGGATCTGGAACGGCTCGTTCGGTGGTAATGCCAATGCTTATGAGCTTGATGAAAACGGTACAGCAGTTTATTACAACTCTGCAGGTGACGATGCATCATTTACTGCATTTCGTGAAACATCAGAAGTTGACTCAAAAGCGACAGGTATTAACGTTGAATGGTTAGCAACCGAAAATCTGAGCTTTAACTTTGATGCCCACACATCTAAAACAACAACTGATAATGGTAAAGATCCTGGTTTAGGTGCTAATGCACGAATCATTTTAGGTTCGGCAGATATTTCAACTAAAGAATACTTTTTCCGTGAGGGTGACGTACCTGGTTTTAATGTAAATTGGAATAATGGCACACAAGAAGTTGATCCAAACCAAATTGGTTCTAACTTTAGTATATTTACCAGAACACCCGGTGAATCTGAAGTATCTCAAGTACAACTAGACGGTAAATTATTTACTTACACTGATATTGGTTTAGAAACCGTTAAATTTGGTGCAGCATATACTAAGCAAACACTTAGTGGTTGGGGTGGCTCTAATAATGCGAATGCTCCAGGCTTTAACAATGGTACATTTGCCGAGATATTCCCAGACAGTATGTTTGAGCGTGTAGATTTAAGTGGATTCCTTGACGAATTTTCGTTTGGTCCTAACGGTGTAGCGCCAGGCTATGCTTATACTTATGATCTTGATGAAGCATTTGCTCGCCAAAGCGCTTTTTTAACTGAAGACGTAATAGGCAGTGATGTTTACCAAATAGGCACTTTTGATGGCTTCCCAACTAATAAAGTAGAAGAAGAAACAATCAGTGTTTACCTATCTACAAATTGGGTATTTAACGTTAGCGACTACGATGTTTTTGTAAATTTAGGCCTTCGCTACGAAGAAACTGACATTGTTAGCCCAGCCAAAAGCCGTGTTGCTCAGCAGGTATATTGGGCTGGTGGTTCTGAATGGTTAACAGAATTTGCCAGTGGTGGTGAATTAGTTGAGGTTGATTACAAAGGTAATTACGATCTTCTTCTACCTATGATAGATGTGAAAGTTGACCTTTCTGATAACTTAGTATCACGCGTATCATGGGGTCAAACAATCACACGCCCTACTCTTGGCGACATGCTTGGCAACTTAAGCTTAACACCGTCACCTAAATTAAATTCAAGAAGCGGTAGTCGTGGTAACCCAAACCTACAACCGTTTAAATCAACCAACTTCGATCTTAGCCTTGAATATTACTACAATGAAGGTAGCTACGCTGCAGTAGGCATGTTTTGGAAAGATGTAGATAATTGGATTGATAACACGCAAGTAACTACTACGTTTGAAGGCCTGCATGATGTTTATTTAGGTCAGCGCTGGAATAACGCGGTCGCCGCAATTGAAGGGCGTGGCGATCAGGCAACTGACGCTGCTATCTATAATGAGATTGTTGCAAATGGTGTAGGAATTGGCGAAAACAACCGCGTACTTCCTGACCCAGCAACTGATCCGTTAATTGAGTGGACAATCAACTCACCAGAAAACGTAGGATCTCGTAAAGTAAATGGTGTTGAGTTTGCGATACAGCATTTATTTGGCGAGTCGGGTTTTGGTGCTGGTTTTAATGCCACTATTGTTGATGGTGATGTAGAGTACGACAACTATTACCTTGCATCTCAAGCTGTGTTAGCGGGTCTGAGTGACTCTGCAAACCTACAAGGTTTTTACGAAAAAGATGGCTTATCAGTTAAAATTACTGGTGCATGGCGTGATGAATACTTAATTGCGCAAGGCCTACCGGACTCAGGCGCTACCGCTCCACCACAATATGCTGAAGAATACTTACAGTGGGATATTAGCGTTAACTACGAAGTTAACGAAAGCACTACCGTGTTTTTTGAAGGGGTTAATTTAACAAACGAAACAGAGCGTTCGTTCAGCCGTTTTGAAAGTCAGTTCTTAAGCGCTGCACAATATGGGCCACGTTATGCCTTTGGTTTTAGATACTCAATGGGTAACTAAACATAAATAAACAATCTATAAAAACCGCTCTTAGAGCGGTTTTTTATTTTGTAAGCTATGGTATGCGCTTTATGTGCTCTAATAATATGTTAGTTGTCCAGTCGATGCCGTTGTACGCAATATCTGGCTTGTAAAAGTCTCCTGCCCCACGCGCTCTATTTACATAGACTTTATTTGGCACAATCACTTTACCTAAGCCTTAAGGTAAATCAGCTAAACGTACCTCCATATACAACGTTATCGCCAATTTATGGGGAATAGCTACACAACATAGGCTCTGCCTTGCCTAAACACTAAACACTAAACACTAAACACTAAACACTAAACACTAAACACTAAACACTAAACACTAAACACTAAACACTAAACACTAAACAGGCTGCTGAAGATTTAACCTGAAAGGTCAACAGACCCCAATCATTTAATGCTTGAGTAAACGAATCCATTCATCGGGGTTAGCTAAAATAAAATCATAACTATCATTATTTTTTAAAGTAATTGTTATTGCATCATGTGTAAGTGGCAAAATCCCCGCCCCTTTACCGACTGATTTTTCAATTTTAATAATTGCGCTTCGTGATAATGTATAAGGCCCTAAACCAGCACTTTCATTGTATGGCTCAAAACGTACCTGACCTTGCGTTACATAAAATTTACCATCGACTTTTGCCACACCACTTTGGTACGTAGCAGTAGATGATTTAAGTATTTTATTGTTCATTCGGCTTTCCTGCTAATTCATAAATTTACTTTTATAAAACTTTTTCACCTTACGAAGTTATACAGTCTTATGTTTTAAGGCAATTAATTTGTACCTAAAAAGGTAAATTCAGTTTGTACCGCGACTCTCTAGCAAAGTATTAATTAATCTTGGTACAAACCTTGATACCTAATTAATAACAAAACGACTTACAGGTACGGATTATGGCGAAATTTTTTGGAATTTATTGTGCATCTGGGCTAACTCAATAATCCATAATGCTGATAAAATGCAAGCCACTTTAAAGGCTAATATCGTGACTTCATTAAAAGAGTTTGGAGATATCCCTCTTGAAAAAGCTTACTATTTATTTTTGTTGCTTAACGATCAGCATCACCATTTAGCCATCCCATTTGATAAAGTGGATGAATATCAAATGGATTTTTGCCTGCCCTTTTACTCTTGGAAAGTACTTCGTCATGTTTTGTCGCAGCCCACAGCGCAGGTAAGAAAACATCGCTTTTATCATGATTTTTTACGCTATGCATTCCCCGAAGCATTAGACTCGCCTTGGCAAGCATACCCAGGTCATGTTCCATGTTTATTACCAAAAGAAGGGATTGATCAATGGCAAATTAAACGGCCCAAGCAGTTTAAACCAGCTAAGGTGTGCCATATTTTCACTCAATTAATGAAATGCCAACATAAGCAGTTAGTTAACCTTGCCTCGTTTAGTTCGGTTGCGTTACTGCATGCCTCTGGCATTAAAAGCTATAACGATAAGCTAAAGGTTATAGAAAATATGCTTAAGTAGTAACATTAAAACACTTTGATGTAGGCTTCGACTCAAGGTGTTTTGAATCAAACCGTTTTTATTTAGTCGGTGGGAACCATACGTTAACAATTTTTCCACTACGCACTTCGTACACCGCAACGGCAAACATATCATCTTTGCCGTTACCAAGACCGGTTAACCGTTCATAATCAACGACCACAGGACCATTTACAATTCTGTTTTCAAGAACCACTTTAAAAGATTTTGGCGCCGTTTTTAAAAACTGATACGCTTTTATCAAGCTTTCTTGGCCAATGATATCGGGGGCGTCTTTTTGGCTGCTTTTAATTTTTATATCAGCCGAGTGACAGCTTGCAAATAACGCTATATTTCGCGCGTTATAAGCCTCTAGTTGCGCTTGCACAACGTGTTCAGGGTCGCTACTTGCAGAGCACGCTAACGCATCACTCGCATAACAAAGGCTAAACAGCGTAAGCATTGATACAACTTTCATAACAATCAACATCCTTGAAAATAAACTGGGTAGTAAAAAAGCTAGTTGGGAAAATGACTACGACAACTTAAAAAATACAATACTCGCCAGCGTCAAATTTAACCTTACGCATATTGCAAAATAAAATTAAGTAAAATTACTTAAATACAAAAAAAGGAGAGCATACGCTCTCCTTTTTCAAACGGTCAAGGCCTATTGACCTCTAAAGCGACCTTTAATTGTCCCTGTAACAACATTAGGTATCATACCTGGAGAGTTTCTATTAAATTGTATATAACAACCATTGCCCGCATCTGAACATGCCTGACCTTGTATTCTAGAAACGGTGCCTCTACCGTCATAATCCGTAGTCTTTAGTTTGGCAATCAAATCTTTAATTTCTGAATGGACGTCCAGTAAAACAGGATCTAAACGCTCAATGTCTTGACTTACCTTTAAACCGTCAATATTTATATTTTGCTGTTCAATTATTGCAACTAATTTATCTAATTTTTCTTGCGCACCTTCATGCCCACGAATAGCCAGCGTTTTATGCATTTTAGCTGACTGATACAAACTAGCTTCAGTGCCTATACCATGTTCATAAAAAACAGCTAACAACTCATAGGCAGGTAAGTAAGTTGACTCTTTTGCTTTTATTAGCAAGTCGAATGCTAATTTGTCTGAATTTTTATTATTTTCAGCAAACAATTGTTTTGCCTTATCTACCAAAGCTGGCGGAAAACCTCTATCAACAACTCGGTTTAATAACTCATCAGCTCTTGCTATATCTTTATCAAAGATATGCCCGGTTCTATACCAACGCGAAGCCTGATGTATAGCAAAAGGGTCTTTCCACTTAATAGCTCTTAACATAAACTTTCTTGCGTATGCATCGTCCTGGCTTACGCCTTCACCATTTGCATAAGCAATAGCAAGTAAGCTAGCAGCTTCGCTACTACCGTTAATGGCAAAATTTCTGAGCTTTTTGAAATCCGATGTACATTCAGCAGTTTCACACAAAGGAAGTGCATCTGCCCCTTGGTCTGTGTTTGCATAAGCAAAATTAGCTGATAAAGCCGACGCTATAATCAAAGGTAAAGCTTTAGATATTCTCATTGTTCTCTCCATGGTAATGATTTTGGTGTACCTGATTTAGATTACAACAGTTTGTTTAAAAATCAAGCTTATAATTACAAGAACATACTGACGTTGTTTATAACTTAAAACCATAATATATATCTAAGTTTCACCGCATAATTAGAGTTTGCAACTTTTAAATATTATTATCGGGTAATAATAATTTAATTTTTCCACTCATTTAAGCCGCCAAATATTATTAAAACACCTTTTTTGTGTAGGGGTAAATTAATTACATGACTAATCGCTTGTTAAATCTAAATACGGTTATCAAATAACTAAAAGATTAACGTTAGAAACCCAATTTTTTATTATGTTAAACAGCACAATATGTTAATTTATGTAATGTAGTTTTTCGGCAAAGAGTAATTAATGAGTAAACAAATTCGATGGACCTTAAAAAGTATTGCTAAAGAGCTAGGTGTGTCTAATGCAACGGTATCTAATGCATTTAATCGTCCAGATCAGCTTTCTGAAAAGCGCCGAGAAGCGATACTCAAAGCCTGCAAAGAGCTTGGTTACTTTGGTCCAAATAAAGCGGCGCAATCGTTAAGAAACGGTACCTTTAACATTGTCGCTTTAGTGTTACCCGACAGCGTGGAATACATGGTGTCGGACCCAGTCGCCAGCAGCTTTATGCGTGGCGTTACCTCAGTACTCGAAAAAAACAATATTAACGTTTTGTTGTTCTCTGGCAGTAATAATAACCTTAATAGTGTTGTTGATTTTGTAGATGGTTTTATTTGTTACGGTCGTCCTCGTAACCACGCATTAGTAGAACAACTTAAAACAACACCAAAACACGTCGTTACTGTAGATTTTGACATTAATCGCAATGCTTCAGTTAACATCAATAACGAACAAGCTAGCTACGAGATTGCCAAGCATGTTTTGCATGATATAAGCGATAAAGTCGCTATCTTAGGGCTGAGACTTCTCGATGAAAATGTATTATGCCGCGTTTATGAACATCACGAGTTTAAAACCGGAGAGTCAATTTCTCACCAGCGTTTACGTGGCTATCAGCGCGCATTAATTGAGGCAAATATTAATGTTGCTGACGATCGTATTTGGAACATACCTGAAAGCAGTGAACGGTTTGCTAATATAGCTGCAAAAGAAGTTTTATCAGCCTCACCTCGCCCTAACGTTATTATCTGTATGAGTGATTTAATTGCACTGGCCACAATGCGAGAAGCAATCAAGCAAGGTATAAAAATTGGTAAAGACTTGCGTATTGTAGGATTTGATGGGATTGATGAAGCAGCACGGTTTGTGCCTCGGTTAAGTACTATTCATCAAAACAGTGAAGAAAAAGGCGTAATTGCTGCAAACTTATTTATTTCTAAAGAAAACAAATTACAAGAAGTCAGCTACGAGCTCGACATTGGTGCCAGCAGCTAATAAAAAAGCCAAGCTATCTAGCTTGGCTTTTTGTTAAGCAAAACTCTATTCGTTACAATAAAGAATCTAAACTTATCGATGTTTCTTCTTCGCCATTTACTTGTGTTATGAGAGCGGTTCTTGCTTCAAAATCTACACTTAATGAAATTGATTGCTCACCAAGTTGCCACATTAAACAACACATACTGCCCTCACCTTGCGCTGAAAATTCGCCCGAAAACGCAGGGTGCTCGTTACGAAGTTTAATTAGTTCAATTAAACCTTTTACCACGGGCTTATCAAGTGATTGACTTATTTTATCTGCATTTAAATATGGGCGATTAATATCGCGGCCAACGTTTGTTTTTGCTAAAAGTTCCATATCGTTTTCGCATGCAAATAGGCCTCCGTAATACACTTGTGGAACACCTGGTGCAAAAAACTGAATGGCACGAGACAATAAATAATCAAAATCTTTGGCGCCTAACGCATTATAATAAGTACAGTTAACTTGATATAAGTCAACATTACTTGCAGCAGCTCCTGTTGCTTGTCGACTTTCATTATTGCTGTTTGCATGCATAGTTTCTACAAGGTTATCAATTTGCTCAGCGTTTAATAAACCCGGTTTATCGCCCATTGGACCTGCATCAATAATACCAATACCGTCATGTGTATCGAGAACAGTTAAACAGTTACGTGGTGATATTTTTAGCCACTTCAAAAGTGCATCAACGTCATTGTTAAATAAGCTATGTAAAATAAGCGGCGGCAGTGCAAAGTCGTAAACCATGTTTACGCGCTTAGCCACCTCAACCTGAGTTTGATAATGGCTGTGTATTTCAGCAATTGTTTCCATACCTAATTCATTTGCTTGCTTAGATAAGTTATCTAAGTAACCAAACGTTTCATCTAGCATAAAACAGTTAGTACCCGCTTGCTTAATAGCGTAACCCGCTGCATCTAAGCGAATAATATTTACATTGTTAGCCGAGAACTTGGTAAGTACGTTATTTAAATACGCAACGCCTGCCTCTACCTTTACATTAATATCAATTTGATTATCGGTAAACGTAGTCCAAAAATCGTACGTTTCGCCATCACCACATTTCATTGGTGTAAAACAACTACCAGGGCGAGGACGATAAATTGCTTTTTGATCTGCGTCGCTCATGCCATTTGGAAATACGTCTTCTTTGGTTAAAAACAAATCCCAAAACTCAGAGGCTTTACCTTTTGCAAGCACATCCTGAAACTGAAAAGACTGCGCCGATACATGGTTAACAATTAAGTCAGCCATTAAATCATGATTATTACCTAGCGCTTTAATATCTTCCCAAGAACCTATTCTTGAATCTACTTCGCTATGGTCGATAGGGTCAAAGCCAGCATCACTGCCGTCAATTGGATTATAAAATGGCAACAAATGCACACCGCCAAATACGCCTTTTAAAAAACCGTTTAAAAGTGTAGTGAGTGCATTAATGTCTTGACCAGTGATTCGATCAGCATATGTGATCAATTGAACTTTGTTTTGCATCATTGAGTGATTACCATGTTGAAACTTAATCGATTAAGATATATCTTTAACTAGAGAGTAAGAATTTACAAGTAATTTTTAAAAATTTTACATACAACTATCGTTGCATGAATAATACTTCACTAAGTAACTAACTGACTTAACGCATATTAGCCTGCATTTAACGAGGATTAAATAAAATGACAAAATCACACACACAAGCAAGCAGCGATCCGTTGCGACAAATACGCTGGCTCACATACATGATGTTTTTTATGTTTGCCATGACCTCTGATGCGGTCGGCATGATCATCCCTGAGCTCATAAAAGACTTTGGTTTAAGTATGACCCAAGCCAGTGCCTTTCATTATGCGCCAATGGCTTTAATTGCTTTTAGTGGACTATTTTTAGGATTTTTAGCCGACAGCCTAGGCCGAAAGCAAACCATTATGCTGGGCTTACTCATTTTTTCTGCGAGTTGTTTTTTATTTTCAGTGAGTTCTAGTTTTAATTTTTTCTTGGTACTCCTTTGCTGTATTGGTTTGGCAATCGGCTTATTTAAAACAGGTGCATTAGCATTATTGGGTGATATTTCACACAGTAACGAAGAACACACCAAAACAATGAACAAGGTAGAAGGCTTTTTTGGAATAGGTGCTATTGTTGGTCCTGCACTGGTAGGTATTTTACTCGTTCAAAATGTAAGCTGGACATACCTTTACATTATTGCCGGTGTTATGTGTTTGATCCTTGCTCTTCTAGCATGGCGAGCAGATTATCCGCCAGTTGTAAAAACAACCGAAAAACCCGCTTCACTTGCCACTACCATGAAAATGATTAAAAACCCTTACGCACTCGGCTTTTCAATGGCCATCGCATTATATGTAGCTACCGAAGTGGCTATTTATGTATGGATGCCAACACTACTACAAGACTACACAGGTTCATGGCCATTACTTGCAACATACGCACTAACCATATTCTTTATACTCCGCGCAGCGGGTCGTTTTATAGCGGTATGGTTACTAAATCGCTTTAGTTGGCAAAGCGTAATGACCTACCTGAGCCTTGGCATAGCACTGTGCTATGTAGGCACATTAATCGGCGGTGTAGATTGGGCTGTAGGATTGCTTCCACTTTCTGGTTTATTTATGTCAATGGTTTACCCCACTTTAAATTCTAAAGGCATTTCCTGTTTCCCTGTTCAACAACATGGTGCCGTAGCTGGCGTTATATTATTTTTCACCGCATTGTCAGCAGCATTAGCACCGCTTTTAATGGGTATGATCAGTGATTACTTTGGTCACGTACGTTATGGCTTTTATTTAGCAACCGGTTTTGCTGTTATTTTATTTTTGGCTATGCTTTTTAATTATTTACGCGACCCATCAGCATCAGCTTTAGAACAAAATAACGTAGTTACTAATTAATTTGATAATTATTTAACAAAAAAATTACCCTAAAAATCAATGGGTGAGTAAAAAAAGAGCAAATTAACAATAAAATAATTTGCATCTTGTAAAAATTTTGTTATTTTTACTTAATCGATTAAGTAAAAATAAATAACCACTTAGGTTCAACATAACGAGGCGTTCACATGACAACACACAACACTCCTTTATATTTAATCAGTGCATTAGCACTTGCAGTAAGCCAAGGCATTAATGCTCAAGAAGCAGAAACAACTCAGCCAGAAGCATCACAAAACAAAGGACTTGAAACAATCGTTGTAACCGGTGTTCCACGCCGTACAACTATTATGGCTTCAAGCGTATCAGTAAGCAGTGTTTCGCTTGAACAAGTTCAAGTTTCAACACCTCGCTCTACCGCTGAAGCATTTAGAATCATTCCGGGTATCCGTTCAGAATCTACTGGCGGTGAAGGTAACGCAAACATTGCAGTTCGTGGTCTACCGGTTGCATCAGGTGGCGCTAAATTTCTACAGTTACAAGAAGACGGTTTACCTGTACTGCAATACGGTGACATCGCTTTTGGTAATGCTGATATTTTTATGCGCCTCGACAATACGGTACAAACGGTTGAGTCAATTCGTGGTGGTTCAGCGTCTACAGCAGCAAGTAATGCACCGGGCGGTATCATCAACTTTATCTCTAAAAACGGCGAAAACGAATCGGGCAGCGTTGCAACCACTGTTGGCCTAGATTTCGATAGTGTCCGTACTGATTTTGAATACGGTACTTATTTAACTGACAGCGTTCGCTTTCATGTAGGTGGTTTTGTACGCCAAGGTGAAGGCCCACGTGAAACAGGTTACACGTCAAATAAAGGTGGTCAAATAAAAGCTAATTTGACTAAAGATTTCGAGAACGGCTATGTGCGCCTTTACTACAAACACTTAGACGACAAAAGCGTTGGCTACCTTCCAATGCCAATGTACTCAAATGGTGATTCAGTTCCAGGGTTTGACTCTCAGTCAGATACACCGCATTCAGCCTTATTTACTAAAACAGTTCGCTTAAATGGTCAAAATCAAATTAGCAATGGTGACATTCGCGATGGCATGAACCCAAATGTTGATTCTATTGGCTTTGAAGCTGTATTTGACCTAGACAACGACTGGCGTATTGAAAACCGTTTCCGTAAGTCATCAGTTAGCGGAAACTTTAATTCTATTATCCCTGCTGAAGTAGGTGATGCATCAGCAATGGCAGCAAGCATTGGTGGAGCAGGCGCAACACTTAGTAACGCAAATACAGGTGACGCATTCAATGGCGATTTAGCAATGCGCATCCATACGTTTGACGTAACAATGAATGACTTTGACTCTATTGTTAACGACTTTAAACTAACAAAATCGTTTGACGATGACACAAGCCTTACGTTTGGTTACTACGCATCAACACAAAACATAGCTATGTCGTGGTTATGGAACTCTTACGTTATGGAGCTTAAAGGTGACAATGCCGCACTGTTAAACGTAACCGCAGCCGACGGCACTGAGTTTTCTGAAAACGGTTTATACGCTTACGGCACGCCATTTTGGGGCAACTGTTGTCAACGCGATTACGACACTGAATACGACACACGTGCACCTTATGTTGCTTTCTCAACTAAACTTGGTGACTTGAGTATTGATGCAAGTGCGCGTTATGACAGCGGTGAAGCACGCGGTAATTACGCAGGAGCAGTAACCTCTACTGTAGACATGAACCGTGATGGTGTTATTTCAGTACCCGAGCAAAGCGTTGTAGGTATTGATCATGCGAATGCAAGCCCAGTAAATTACGACTGGAGCTATTCGTCTTACTCAATTGGTGCTAACTACCAAATAGACCCTAGCCTTGCAACATTTGCACGTATCAGTAAAGGCGGACGTGCAAACGCTGATCGTCTTTTATTTGGTAAAGTACGCTCAGATGGCTCAGTAGCTGATGAAGATGCAGTTGATGAAGTAAATCAGTTTGAGTTTGGTGTTAAAAAGCGTTTTGACTCGCTATCGGTATTTGCAACAGCGTTCTACGCAGAAACTGAAGAACAAAACTTTGAAGCAACATCACAAACGTTTTTTGACCGTGAATACGAAGCCAAAGGTATTGAGCTTGAATCAACATACTTCATGGATGCATGGGATTTTCGTGGTAACTTAACGTGGACTGATGCCGAAATAGCTAAAGATGCCCTAACACCTGACGTTGTAGGGAATACGCCACGCCGTCAAGCTGATTTAATTTACTCACTAATGGCTCGTTACAGCTATGAAAAAGGTGCAGCAGGTTTAAGCTTTATTGGTACAACTGATGCCTACGCGCAAGATAACAATGACCTTAAATTTGATGGTTACACGCAGGTAAATGGCTTTGTAAGCTACGACCTGTCTGAAAACCTTAGCCTTGCGCTTAATGTAAATAACCTATTTGACACAGTCGGTATTACAGAAGCAGAGGAAGGTTCAGTACCAGCAAACGGGATTATTCGCGCACGTACAATTAATGGCCGTACTACATCATTAACGCTTAAATACGCGTTTAACTAACCGAGTCTGAGTGTGTTAAGCGCTGAAATGCAGTTTTATTTCAGCGCTTTATTCCTCGCTTAGCTCAAACTTTATTACTCTCCCGTAAATTTAACCTAGCCTGGCTAGGTTTTTTAGGATTTATAACATGACCAAATTACTTAGCCTTGGCGAGCTGCTTATTGATATGTTGCCACAAGACTCACACAACACAGCTTATTTACCTATTCCTGGTGGCGCACCTGCAAACGTAGCAGTAGGTTATGCAAAGTTGGGCGGAAACGCAGCTTTTTGTGGTGGTATGGGTGATGATTACTTTGCAAAACAACTTACTAACGCAGTAAAGCACTATAATGTCAGCACAGAGTATTTATTTACTATAAAAAATGCGCAAACAGCGATGGTTATTGTCAGCCTAGATGAAACAGGCGAGCGTAGCTTTAATTTTTACCGCAATAACACCGCCGATCTACTGCTTACCCATGAACATTTACAAAAAATTCAGTGGGATGAAATAAGTACCCTGCATTTTTGCTCAAATACGCTTACAAGTATTGCCATTGCAAACACAACAATAAGCGCTCTAAAACAAGCAAAAAGTCATAATAAACTTGTTAGCTTCGACGTAAATTTACGATACAGCCTTTGGCATAACATTCGTGATATTGAACCTAATGTACGTGCCTGCTATGCCCATTGCGACGTTATTAAATTATCTCGTGATGAGTTAAATTTTTTAGCAGAACAATCCAATCAGTCAGGTGATGAATATTTACAATCGCTTATAGAGCTGGGTGTTAGTTTAGTTTTCTTAACCGATGGACCTGAGCCTGCCACCGTTTACCATAAAACGTTTACCGTAAGTGAAGCCGCTCCAATTATTAACGCAGTAGATACAACCAGTGCCGGAGACGCGTTTATTGCAGGTGTTTTATATCACTTAAATCACTACCACGAGACGCTATTACCAAGCGACAAACTCAACAACGAACAAATAATTAGAGACGCATTAAGTTTTGGCCTTCGCTGTGGCTCAAAAGCTTGTTTATCAAAGGGTGCTTTTCCTGCATTGCCCGTTTTAGACGATGTACTTTGAGCTAATACACTCAGAAGTAGTTTAAAAGTTAGTCTAAAAAAGCCCCTGTAGGTAAATACCTACAGGGGCTTTTTTACAATTACTAATTTAAGCGCTTATAAAGCAAGCTCTTCTTTAGCACGTGTTAAGTTGTGCGATACCATATCATTGTTAGATAGTTGTTTTGCTTCGTATAAATCAGCAAGGCCAGCCGTTTCGTTTTTAGCTTTTAAGCGAGCTATACCACGGTTACTTAGCGCGAATGATGTAAGCTCACGAACTTTAAATTTAGGGGCATCTGCATCTTGTAAAAGTGCAATTGCTTTAGTACAAATTTCATCAGCTTCAGCGTAATTTTTTGACTTAACATTAAGTGCGCAGCTATTAAAAGATTGCTCAAGTGGCTGCGGCGCGGTTTGCGCTTCAATAACCATTAATTTGTAATCACTTTGATCAGCCATAGCAGCAGCTGAACATGTTAATAGTGAGCCAAGAGCGATAGTTTTGATAAGTGTTTTCATGGTCATAATCCTGTTTAGTTAAGTCGTGCTTGTTGCCGACAACTGAACTTTAGAGGATCCCTGTAAAACCGACAAACGATAAAAACAAAACTAATACGTGAAGAAATCTAACTTATAGACTTTAGTCTAATAACGCTGCCCTAAGCCTAAAATCATACAACCTATTTAAAACTATTGTTCAAGCCATTCAATAGCGGCAGTGGCATTTTCAAAGTAAACCATTTCACCACAAATAATACGGTTACCAATTTTTGCAACAGTCGCTTGCCATTTTTTATTACCGTAAATTGCCACTTTATTTAGCGCCGAATTGTGCTTTATACCCAAGTGAAAATCGTCAAACACAGCTTTTAACCCTACGCCTTGTATATCAATACCGTCTATTAATACATTAATAATAGGCTTGTTTACCTTTCGAAGCGCTGTATCAATCTCAGAGGTAATTGACTCGTAATCGTCGTATTTTAAGTTGCCAACGGCTTTTAAAGTTAAGAAAAATTCGCGTCCTGCGCCTTCTATATCAAGTGTTAAACTAGGAGTTAAATTTGCCATGGTATTTGCTCATTTTTATATTAAGTTTTGAGCATAAAACACCTTATATTAATCAATCATGAAGCAAATCAACAAAACAGCAGTTATCCTGAGCCTTGGTTAGTTAAGCTTGCTGCACTCGCGCAATTTGGTTTTCTACATCGGTTAAATGCCCTTCTTTAACCCATAACTTCGCACCCAGTTTGCCTGCTTTAGCCATAAGCTTAGTGCTCACTGGTGTGCGCAACCAGCTATGTTTTTCAAGCAAGTCTGTCCCTTCTGTCACGGTGCCTTCAATAACTAACATTTCAGCCCCACACTCTGCATCTAGAACAAACTGCGCATTAGGCGCTAAATGAATTAAGCTAACCTCCTCAAACTCATCTTTGTATAAAGGTGTTATTGTGATCCCAGGTTGTGTCGCGAGCGCAACGCTGCCCATAAAATCAGTCTGCAACCGAACATGCGTTCTATCTTGTGGCTGAAACTGCCAAAGCTTTACAAAAATAATACACCCCTTCTCAGATCCCGGTTTGTGCCTTGATTGCGGTGGATTTCTGATGTACGAACCGGCAGGAAAATCACCATGTTCATCCTGAAAAACACCTTCTAATACAACAAACTCCTCCCCGCCGGTATGAATATGTGGCGAAAACTCACTACCAGGTGCATAACGCACAATACTGGTTGCGCGCGCAACCTCGTCACCTATACGATCAAGTGGTCGCCTATCAACCCCAACCATAGGCGACTTTACCCACGGCAATGTATTACTGTGCACCACCACACGCTGGCTGAAATCGGCTGCTATTTTCATACTTGCTCCTTACATTGATGTTTTGCTAATTAAACTCAATATACCGAGTTTAATTGGCCTATTGAACACACTTTCACTTACAAGCCAGCTACGCTCGGCCGTGCTGCAACTGCTTTTTGCCACGCAAGTAAATGGGTTAAATTACTCGGTAATGCAATGTTGGCGAACCCAGCAAACACTAATCCAGCATAAAGGGTTATGTCGGCAATACTAAAACTGTCACCTGCAACAAACGTTGTTTGCGCAAGTATATCGTTAAAATAGTTTAGGCTACTACGCGCCTTTTCACCTTGCTTTTCGCCCCATTCAACATTTTGATATGTCTCAAGTTCTGGGCCTAAACCATCAGTAGCATGATGAAAATACGTTGCAACGGCATCAAGTACCATAGACTCAGCACGTTTTTGCATCATATTTATTACTGCGCGCTCTTTTGCCGAAATGCCCATCAATGATGGTCCTGTAAAAGCAGTATCAATATATTCAGTAATTGCCGTGCATTCAGATATAAATGTTCCGTCATCAAGCTCTAATACTGGTACACCTGCTAATGGATTTTTGGCTAAAAAAGCCTCTGTTCGGTGTTCACCATTCAGTAAATCTACTGAAATAAATTCAACATCAGCTGTCGCATTTTTCTCTGCCAGTGCAATACGAACGCGAAGCGGATTTGGGAAGTTCTCTACATCATAAATTTTCATTGTGGGACCTTTTCTAATTAACCTATCTACTGATAGGTATTTATATTCCTTAAACTAAAGTAAGTCAAACTTTAAAACAGCCATGTAGGCCAAAAATTTTTAAACGATTGAAAATTCATATTTTTATTTATAAAAACATTAAGGCTTGATAATAACTATCTACTGGTCGATAATTTTAGTATCAAGAATAGGATAACGAAACATGAGCAAAAAAGAGGCCCTACTCAAAGCGGCAGAAAATAAAGTACGCCTAGGCGGATACAGCAATTTTAGCTTTAGAGAGCTTGCTAACGAAGTGGGTATAAAAAGCGCAAGTGTACATTACCACTTCCCTACCAAAGCTGATTTGGGCGCAGAACTTGCGCATCAATATACCGATGCGTTTCTGCTTTCATTAGGGGAACCCGCTGAGTTAAAAGCCCAAGGTAAAGATCCCATCGATTTTTACACATCGTTATTTAGGGGCGCGCTAGTAACCGATAAAAAAATGTGTTTATGTGGTTTACTTGGTGCCGAAAGCGACACCCTACCAGAAAAAGTACGTATAGAAGTAAAACGCTTTTTTACTAAAAATTTAACATGGCTAAGCGCTGCGCATTCAGTTAATGGTGACGAAAACCCACAAAAAGCCGCTATTCAAACAGTAAGTATGCTTGAAGGGGCAATGATGATAAGTAAAACTCTCGACGATCATAGCTACTTTGATTTAGCAACGCGAGACAGTAATTAACCACACGATTAAACGCATAAAAAAAGAGAGCTTATATAGCTCGCTTTTTAGTCTTACACGGAAATTATTTAAACTGCTGGGCTCGGTTTGTGCTTAGCATGCACTATAGCAAGTATAATTAGGCCAACGACCGCTACAACTGCCCCAATAGGTTTACCTAAATCGCTTGATAAATTAAAACCAATTGCAGCTGTTGTGATATACGACAAGGTAACAGCCGTTGCAATTACCGCAGGAACACTGGCAATCCAATGAAATGTACCACGGTCAAACAAATACTTGGTCGCTAACCACAATACGCTAGTAGACAGCAGCATGTTTGAAAACGCAAAGTAACGCCAAATTAATGAGAAATCTAACTTCGTCATAAAATAAGCGATAGTCAAAATAGGGAGCGCGAGTAATAAACGATTGCGTATACTTTGCGGAATATTAAAGGCATCAACCACGGTTAAGCGCAATGAACGAAACGCGGTATCACCTGAAGTAATTGGGAAAACAGCAACCGCAATAATTGCCATAATACCGCCAAATACTCCTAGGTAACTGTTTGCAATATGGTTTACAACTAAGCCTGGACCACCTTGGTCAAGCATTGCTTTTAAACCAGCATAACCTTCAGGGAACGCCGCAATACCAGCCAGCGCCCAAACACAACCAACAATACCTTCACACATCATGGCACCATAATACACCGGGCGCACATATTTTTCGTTTGTTAAACAACGAGCAATAATAGGAGCTTGCGTTGAATGGAAACCACTAATTGCACCACAGGTAATAGTTATAAATAACAAAGGCCAAGTTGGTAAGCCGTCGGGGTTTGGGGCTAAAAAGTCATGCGCGTGGTCGGCTTCAAAATACGCCAAGAAATCGCCAGCAACCGGTAAATGTGGCGCGTTAATGAGTAACGACACGGCAACAGCTACAGTCATTACAATCATTAACAAACCAAAAATGGGGTAAAAACGTGTAATTATTTTATCAATTGGTAACAACGTTGCTAAAAAGTAATACGCTAATATAGCTAAAACCCAAAAAGTATTGTTGGCTAAAAATGTACCTTCAAATAGGTTTAGGTTACTTAATAGACCTGCTGGGCTCATAATAAATACAACGCCAACGAAGAACAATAGCATAGCGGTAAATATAAGCATAAAGCCTTTAAATACAACGTTGTAATAATGACCAGCTATTTCAGGTAAACTTTTACCGTCTTCTTTTATACTCATTACACCTGAAAAAAAGTCATGTACGGCACCACCTAAAACATTACCTAGCACAATCCATACAAGCGCTATGGGTCCGTACAATGCTCCTAATATTGGACCAAATATAGGGCCTACACCGGCTATATTTAAAAATTGAATTAAAAAGGCACGCACAGGGTGAATAGCCACGTAATCAACACCTTCGCTAAAGCGCTTTTGTGGTGTGTCAACCGTTGAATCCATGCCTGCTTGTTTTTCTACAAATGGGCTATAAAACTTATACCCCAAAATTAATATGGTGAGGCAAATAAAAAAGATAATCATAAAGCACGTTTCTCTTTTGTATGTGTATTTAGGAGCGCAGTGTGAATCGCTCCGCATTATGTTGACCTAATAACCTTGGAACAGTATCAAAGCTGTTTGTGACAAACAATTAGACGTTTAGCTAATGCCATAGTCGTAATCGCTCATGATTTGTTCAATTTATAAAGTAATTTAAAAGCTCGTTTTTAAACCTCTCGAATGCAGCTATTTAAACGTTCACAATGTGTGTTTACCACACAATTTTTCGGCAAAAAAAAGCGGCTAAGCATATTGCTTGAGCCGCTTTCAACACACAATTATTTTTAAAGAGGACGCATAAATTCGTTAATTTGTTGATGAGTCAATGTAGGTGTAGCACCTGCACTTTCTGCAACCATAGCCCCTACCGCACAGGCAAAATCAACCGCATGCTGAGCACAATCGCTGCTACATAACTGATATATCAATGAACCTAAGAATGAATCCCCAGCGCCCACTGTGTCTACAACACTAATTAAATAGCCTGAGTTATAGTAATTCTCGCCTTTAATAGTGAGTAGCGCACCGTGGCTGCCTTTGGTTACACAAAGGTATTCGGTGTTAGTTTGCTCTGCAATAAACGCTAAGTTTTGCTCAAGTGAATGAAACTTACAGCCCATTGCTTTGGCAATCTCATAAAGCTCTTCATCGTTTAATTTTATGAAGTCGGCTTTATTCATTAAATCTACTAGCGTGTTTAATGTGTAATGTGGTGCCCGTAAATTTACATCAAACACTTTAAAGTTAGCCACATCAACCAACTGGTTTAACGTAGCAAGAGAGGCTTCACTGCGGCCAATTAGGCTACCAAATACAAATACATCACTGGCTTGTACTTTTTCAATGAGTGAGTCAGTAAGCTCAATGTTATCCCACGCAGTGTCGGCTTCTATTTCGTAGCTGGCTGAACCGCTTTTATCGAGAGTAACTTGTACGGTGCTGGTTTTTTTGTCTTTATTAACGGCAATATAATCGCAACTAACGCCTTTGCTTTTAATTTTGCTTAAAAGCTCAGTACCTAATTCATCGTTACCTACTGCGCTTATCATATCGGCTTTAATACCTAATGAATTAATGCGCACACACATGTTTAATGGTGCACCACCTAAGCGTTTACCTGTTGCAAAACAATCCCATAGCACTTCGCCAAAACAACTTACGCTTACGTCTTTACCTTGTTTAGAATCAATTAAAATGCTCATTATTAGTTACCTTTAGGCTCAAGCACGTTTTTCATAATTGCTTTAATTTTACTTGCAGGTGCGTATAACGCGTCTACATTGTTTTTGTAGTGAGACGTAAATGCGCTTTGCGTATTTAAATCGCCAAATAAGCTTGTTAGCGATAAAAACGCCAGCGAATCAGTAGCCGTTTTAGCCGCGGCTTCATGTAACTCGCTTTGCATTGAATCAATTACTTCAAGGCTATTGCCTTGCTCATCTGTTTCTTTGTCGCTGTAAAAACACCATGCAGCAATAACCAATGTAGCAAGTGATACATCACGCCCTTGTGCCAGGTTTTCGTTAATAGTGGCAATTAAAAACTTAGGTAGCTTAGCTGCACTTTCTGAACAAATACGCGATAAGCTGTCTTTAATGTTAGGGTTTGCAAAACGCTCAATTAGCGTGTCTTTGTACACTTCAATATCAATGCCTTCTAGTTGCTCTAGGTTAGGCGTTACTTCTTTATCCATAAACGCACGTAGGTACTTTGCAAATAAAGGATCGGATACTGTTTCGTCAATTGTGCCATAGCCATGTACAGAACCCAGTAAACCCAGTACCGAATGGCCTGCATTCAATAAACGAATTTTCATGGTTTCAAAAGGGGTTACATCTTTTACAAATTGAGCACCGGCGTTATTCCAATTTGGGCGCCCGTCACAAAATGAATCTTCAATTACCCACTGCGAAAACGACTCACAGGTAATTGGCCAAGCATCACTTACACCATATGTATCTGACACGTAGTCAATATCACTTTGTTTAGAAACAGGTGTAATGCGGTCTACCATTGCATTGGGAAACGAAACGTTTTCTTCAATCCATTCGCTTAATTCTGCATCTTGCTCTGCTGTAAAAGCAAGTAACATTTTGCGCGTTACATTGCCATTGTGTTGAATGTTATCGCATGACTGTACAGTAAATGCTTTTAAACCCTGCTCTTTACGTAGCTTTAACGCAGCGGCTACATATCCAAATGCGGTAATAG
This sequence comes from Pseudoalteromonas sp. S408, assembly GCF_005886645.1. Taxonomy (NCBI): domain Bacteria; kingdom Pseudomonadati; phylum Pseudomonadota; class Gammaproteobacteria; order Alteromonadales; family Pseudoalteromonadaceae; genus Pseudoalteromonas; species Pseudoalteromonas sp. S408. Next base: position 98,570 of record NZ_PNDY01000009.1, read on the forward strand.
GATCGTTCGGATTATTAATGTCGTTAATTATATCCGGGTTTTCATAATCAAACTCACCCGTTACTGGGTTAAAGTTGTAACCGCCTTCAGTAATGGTTAGCGACACAATTTTAGTATCGGGATGCGCCAATTTTTTTATAACTGCTTGTTTATTTTCTGGTGCGAACAAAAAGTCAATCATAGAGCCAATAACGGTATTGTCTATTTTCCCATTAGGGTGTCTTACCGTTAACGTATACAGGTAGTCTTGCTGCTTTAATACATCGCGAAGTCCACGGTTTGCTTCAAGTAGGCCAACACCGCAAATACCCCATTGCTCTGAACCTGGTGTTTTTAATAACTCATTAATATACATAGCTTGGTGAGCACGGTGAAAACCGCCAACACCAATATGAACTATGCCTGCTTTTACGTTACTACGGTCGTAATTGGGTGCATCTACATGGCTTGGCATGTATGCCAAACTTTGTTGGTTTAGCCCTTTAACAAGAGCGTCAGTGTGATGTTGTGTCATGGTGCGGCCTTACTAAAACAAAATTAAAAAACAGGTAAATTACAATGCAGCATTAAGCGCTTTGTGGCGCTTTAACGACCAGTAGGCTGTAACAAAATAAATAACCGTACAAATAAAACACGCTATCTCAAACTGTGATTTATTTGCGCCGTATGTGCTCATGGTATCGCTAAAAAACATGACTTGGCTGGCAAATATACAAATAATGACAAGTGAAATAGTAGAAACCGTATTAAGTATTTTGGTAAAAAATGAGCTATCGATTACAGGCTTTGGAATATCTTTCGCCTGTGCCGCTTGGTACGCTTTTATGTCACTTTGCTCTTGCTCTTCAGCGGCAATGTGTTGTTTGTAATCTTCGCCAGCACCGTATTTTTTGGCTAACAGCGTGTAAATTACAATGGTGAAAAACCAAGTAGGTATAAACAAATAATAAAACGACATTACATCAATCGCATTTAAGCCAAAACCGAACACCAAGGCTAATGCCCAAGACGCTATAGCCGGTACGCTGCGTGTAATATTTTTATACTTAGCCCAATAACGGGTTAAACCAATTTTTGGAAACAATACATGCTCAGCAAATACAATTGCCCCGACAGGCACAACTAACAAACCGGCATAAGTAAGCAGTGGCAACATTTGAGAAAATACGAACGGAAAGCATGCAATTATCACTGTGACAACTCCAACAATAGCGGTTGTGCGTTCACGAGAATGATTTACAAAAATAGATTGTGCAGCCAATCCTGCACGATAAAGATTGGCGTTAGCTGTAGTCCAACCGGCAATAATTACAATAACAAAACCAGTCCAGCCTAATGCGTGGTAGGCCACATCACCCGGATCAAGTGATGAAATAGTGGTTTTAAGGAGTACAGCAACACCTGCGCCCATAATGCCGGCCGAGATCCACGCCAAGTAATGACCAAAAAACATGCCTACGCCCGAGAACAAACCATAGCTTTTACGCTTAGCAAACCTAAAAATAGCCATATCTATTAAACCAAAGTGAGTAATAGAGTTTGCAGCCCACGCAAAACCAATAACTTCAAGTAAACCTATTCCTGGTTCTCCTTCGGCATTCGTGCCCGTCCATATAGAAGAGTCGCCAATGGTCATAAAGTCACTAAAGCTTGTTAATGAGGTTGACCCAATTACATGATTTGAAAGTTCAGGAAAAAGTGCAAACGAACCCGCTATAAAAATAACAAATAGCCAAGGCGCACAAATTTTAGAAAAGTCGGCAACAGTAGAAAACCCATACATAGCCACAAACACAACAATAGAGCCAACGGCTAAAACAATACCCACAAACGCTAAACTATTTGGGTACCAATCTAACTGTGCTGGAATATCAAATAAAAACCGCACCGCCGTAGACGATACAGTAATCATTGCGGCCGATATAACGCTAAAAATAATGACGTTAGCCCAGTTGTAAAGCTTAGTCATTGAATTACCGGCAATCTTATTTAGATAATTATATAAACTTAAGCGCGTTTCTACTGCAATAGGTGCGGTAATTAGCCACCAAGAACACATAGCTAATAAATTACCAATTAATAAACCTAATAAAATGTCGATAGTAGATGCGCCAAGTGCAACAAACGTTGCTCCAATAACAAACTCTGTGGCTGCAACATGTTCGCCTGCATATAAGCCAGCAAAGTGCTTCCAACCATGAAGCTTATTATTAGCAACCGGAAGTTGCTCCTCGTTTACATCTTTAAATGTGTGTGTGTGTGGACTCGTTGCCATGGTACTTCCTATTTATAAACACAGTAAAACTTGCCAAATACGGTGTATTTGGTCGAGTGAGCAGCTAAGCACTCACACTGTTATTTTTTACAACTCAATTCGTGTCAGTGTGGGACAAATTGGCGCTGTTTTTCTATACTTTTAGTGTTGGATACATTTCATAAAACATGTGCCAATGTGTTAGGTGATCAACATGTGGGTATGCCTTATGCACAAAATTAATTGCACCTTGCATATGCCCCCCACCGCTGTAATGCAGTACTTGCATATTTGCAGCGATCGCAGCACTCACACCGGCTTTTGAATCTTCTATTACCAAACAATTAACTGGGTTAACGCCCATTTTTTTAGCGGCGTGTAAAAATAAATCCGGCGCAGGTTTTCCATTTTTTACTTCACTCGAAGTAAACACCTCGTCAAAATAATGGCTCAACTTAACAACATTTAACGCTTTCTCTGTTCTTGCTGGGCTGCTACTTGTTGCAATACACTTAGGCATAGCTAAGTTAGCTAACACCTCTTTAATGCCATTTGTGGGCATTAGGGCTGTTTCAAACTCATGTAAAAGTGCATTTCTATAATCAGCTTCAAATCGCTCAGGCAATTCAACATTAAATGCATCAGCTATCTTTTGAGTAACTGCTTTAAAGTTGCATCCTAAAAAATGTTCTTGTACATAAGCACGGTCAATAAACACAGCTTTATCAACAAGCATATCGATGAGCACTTGCGCACTTAAAACTTCACTGTCAATTACAACGCCATCACAGTCAAAAATAACCAGTTCAATTTTAGGGTTCATTTTTCTACCTTATTGCATTTAGTTTTATGCAAACACAAAACTGAGCATAAGCCCAGCAAGTGAGCATATTCTCTTTATTATTATAATATGTCAACACGTTGTGAACTTAAAAGCTCGCTACATAGCTTAAATAATCAACACCTCAATAAAAAAGCTGTTGATTTTTATTAGTTTTAATTTTAACTGTTACGACTAAAATCGCATGCCGTATTCATAGCAAGTGTATTTACTGCATACGCCAATCTACTTTTATGATTAATACAATCTAAACAATCAATTTTACCGAAGTTAATTTTACCCATACACTCGTTAACAGTTAAACAGCCAGCAACACTGCCGGCACATTTAAATAACGAGGTCGACAATGAAAACACAAATAAACACAACAAAAACTAAATTAACCTTAAGCGCATTAGCACTCGCTATGGCATTACCTGCAAGCGCTGCCACGACACTTACTAAAGATAACGGCGCAGCTGTTGGCGATAACCAAAACTCAATTACTGCTGGTGAGCGTGGCAGTGTATTACTCGAAGACGTGCACCTAATTCAAAAATTACAACGCTTTGCACGTGAGCGTATTCCTGAGCGTGTTGTACATGCCCGTGGTACAGGCGCACATGGCGTTTTTGTTGCTTCTAAAGAACTAGACGACTTAACTATTGCAGCGCCATTTACTGAGGCAGGTAAAGAAACAGAGGTATTTGTTCGCTTTTCATCTGTGATCCACTCAAAAGGCAGCCCAGAAACACTCCGTGACCCACGTGGTTTTGCAACTAAGTTTTATACAGACCAAGGAAACTGGGATTTAGTGGGTAATAACCTGCCAGTATTTTTTATTCGTGATGCAATTAAATTTCCAGATATGGTTCACTCGTTAAAACCATCGCCGGTTGATAACATTCAAGATCCTAATCGTTTATTTGAATTTTTCTCGTACGAACCAGGCTCTACTCACATGTTAACGTGGGTATACAGCGACTACGGCACACCAGCAAGCCTACGTAAAATGGACGGCTGGGGTGTGCATGCTTATAAAATGATTAATAAATCAGGTGATGTAAAATACGTTAAGTTTCATTGGGTAAGCCAACAAGGAATCGACAACCTTGATGCAAAAGAAGTAACCGAAGTACAAGGTAAAGACTTTCAACACCTAACACGCGACCTTTATGCAGAGATAAATAAAGGCAACTTCCCTAAGTGGGATCTGTACATTAAAACGCTTGACCCATCGCAACTAGGTGACTTTGACTACAACCCACTGGATGCAACAAAAATGTGGTTAGACGTTAAAGAAACTAAAGTAGGCACAATGACTCTAAACCGTATGCCAACTAACTTTTTCCAATCTACAGAACAAGTTGCAATGGCGCCGGCAAATGTAATTCCAGGTATTGAGCCATCTGAAGACAGACTATTACAAGGGCGAGTGTTTTCATACTCTGACACACAAATGTACCGCCTAGGTGCTAATCACCAGCAATTGCCAATTAACCGTGCAAAAGTTGATGTAGTTAACTACAACCAAGACGGCGCAATGAACTACGGCAATACAACAAGTAACGTGAACTACCAACCAAGTCACGAAAACGTAGTAGAAAACCCAATTGCACGCAGAAGTAACACCGAGCTTAAAGGCTTTGTACAACAAGCCGCTATTAAAAAGCAGCACAACTTTGCACAAGCGGGTGTGTTGTACCGCGGCTTTAGCAAACAAGAACGCACTAACTTAGTCAATAACTTAGCTGGCGACTTAGGCAAAGTGCAAAACAGCAGTGTTAAACACAAAATGCTAAGCCACTTTTACAAAGCCGATAGCGAGTACGGCACACGTTTAACTAAAGCCGTAAATGGCGATATTAAAATGGTTAAACAATTAGCCGCTAAACTTTAATAATTTTCCCAACCCAGAGGAAGGACTTCTCCTTCCTCTTTTTCAAAGGTAACTAATTATGCGTAAACTCATATTCATAACAGTCATATTACTGGGCATAAGCACACACTTGCAGGCACAAAATGCCCCTACTTCAACGGCTCAAAACCAAGACTCAGCACAAACCCAATACAACAGCTTATTTGCTTACTATTTTGCCGCAGCACGCACAAACGACACACAAGTAATAGAACAATTTGTTGATGCCGGTATACCAATTGATAGCTACAACAATAAAGGTTACACCGCACTTATGATTGCCACCTACCATGGTAATAAAAACACCGTAAATACGTTACTGCAATTAGGCGCTAATGCCTGCCTTGAAGACAACCGCGGTAACACAGCGCTAATGGCCGCAATATTTAGAGGCGAATTTAGCATAGCTAAAACACTCGTTAGCCTTGATTGCGATAACGCGCATCAAAACAAAGCCGGTCAAACAGCCGAGCAATTTGCACAAACATTTGGCCAACAAAAAGTACTCGACTTGTTAGCGCAGGTAAATAATGAAAAGAAATAACAAGGGGCTGTTGATCTTTGTGAATTAACACGATTATAAACTGGCCGTTATTTGATCAGGGCGCGAGAATTGTAATCCAGTGGACTTAGTAAAGTTCAAAATAAATTAGTAAACGTCATTAGCCGAAGCATTAGCTAATGTGTGTATTTAAGTGTTGAAGCCACTTTAGTAATTGACCTTTCGGTCAGTAAAGCTACAATCAATCAACACGTTAAACTCGCATAATAAATAATGACCACACAAACAAAACCAAATAAAAAAGAAGTCACTCGGGAAAAAAACCAACTGCTTATTTTAAATGCTGCCGAGCAATTGTTTTCTCTTAATGGGTATGACGGTGCAAGCATGAGTATGGTTGCAAAAGAAGCGAACGTGCCTAAAGCTAACATACTGTATTATTTCAAAAGCAAGGACGGCCTTTACGAAGCCGTGATAGACCGCATAATAGCAAACTGGAACTTAGGCCTTGATAACGTCACCGCTGAAGACGATCCTGCTGCAGTGCTTTATAACTACATAAAAAGTAAAGTGATACTTGCTGTAAACCAACCTCTACAATCTCGTTTATTTGCCAATGAAATTTTACGGGGCGCACCGTATTTACAAAACTACTTTAGAACAAATACCCGCCCTTGGGTTAAACAAAAAATTGATGTGTTTCAGTCCTGGATGGACGCAAAAAAAATAGACCAAGTAGACCCCCATCACCTTTTATTTACTATTTGGTCAACAACACAATACTACGCTGACTTTCAGGCAGAAGTACTTTTGGTAATGAATAAACTTGAATATGACAAAACCGACGTGGCACAAATAACACAATCAATTGCCCACATAATTTTAAAAGGTATTGGCTTAAAAATACCCGTTCAAAATGAGAGCTAACACATGGAAAACTTTACAACCCCCGACCTATTCGACGATCACCGCAACTCGGTTCAAGTAGCAGATAGTGGCTTGCATCACTTTGGTAACAAAACCACCTTTAGTGGCCAAGCAGTGACCGTTACCTGCCCAGAAGACAATTCGTTTGCCGCCGATATTTTACATAAAGATGGCAAAGGTAAAGTGTTAGTAATTGATGGATTTGCTAGCAAACGCTTTGCTTTTATTGGCGACATTATGGCCGAACGCGCGCTACAAAATGGCTGGGAAGGTGTTGTAATAAATGGTTGTTGCCGCGATATAGAAATACTTGCAACAATGGATTTACCGGTCATGGCCCTTGGTTCAACCCCTCGCAGCACACTTAAGCGCGGTTTTGGCGATCAAGACCAAGTTATTAATATGCTAGGCACCGCAATAGCGCCAAACGATTGGTTGTACGCCGACGTTAATGGCCTAATAATTAGTAAAACCCCCCTTATTTAATAAGTTCATGTAAAAAACAAACCAACTTGGTGCAGCATTGCACCAAACTGGTTTGTTTTACGCTTAAAAACACCCATTCTTAAACGTTAAAATTACAAATACCCCTCTGCAACGCCCAGAAACCTGACCAATCGGACAAGAATAAAGTTTTGGCATCTGTTTTGCTTATACTAAGTTTGCTAAAACCAAAGTCACCAATTAAAAGTGCACTAATGCTGTGTAAATAAAAATAATATATTACGCAATGAACTGAAAAAATAACGACAACATTCTCTTTTAATCAATTTAAAATTAGTAAATAACCATTTGGTCAGTTTTATTTCGATGGGTTACAAAATGAACACGCAATCAAAAACTAAAAACACAGGCATATTTTGTGACCATGGACCGAGTAATTGGCAATCAAGTCAAACAGGCACACTAAACACTAAGCGCCTTGCCGTAAAAGATGTATTTGCTGTTAAAGAGCATAAAAACAGTGCCGGTAACCCACGCTGGTTTAAAACACATCCACCAGCTAAACAAACCGCAAGTAGCGTAAACAAATTAATGGATGCGGGTTGTATTTTTACAGGCTTTACCCACACCGACGAACTTGCTTACAGCTTAGAAGGTAATAATATTCATTATGGCGCAGCACAAAACCCTAAATTAAAAGGGCACGCGTGTGGGGGTTCAAGTGTGGGCTCAGCCGCCGCGGTAGCCGGCAATTTAGCTGACATTGGATTGGGCACCGATACCGGCGGCTCTATTAGAATACCCGCAAGTTACTGCGGCTTATTTGGCATTAGGCCAAGCCATAACGTGATTGAAAAAGATGGCCTAATCCCGCTAGCACCGCCTTTTGATACTATTGGTTGGCTTACCCAAAGCGCAGAACTATTAGAACAAGTAGGCGACGTATTGCTACCAAATCAAACGGTGAGTAGCGTAAATACCTTGGTGATTTGCGAGCCGTTATTTGAGCTAGTAAGCCCAGACTTGCAAGCACCTATTAAGCAACTACTAGAAAAAACCAAACCTTATTTTAAACACCACAAAGAATTTGCGCTGCCAAAAAGCAGCATTTTAAGCGAACTTGCCGATAGCTTTAGAATACTGCAAGGTCGTGCTATAGCTAAAGCGCATAAAGATTGGCTTCAATTGCCGGGGCACCCTCCCCAGTTTGCTCCGGCAATTGCTGCCCGTTTTAAAATGGCACTGGCACTCACTGCCCAAGAAGAACAAGAAGCACTTAATATACAAACCCAGTGGCAAACATTAATCGCTAAGAACTTAAACTCAAACAGCTGCTTATTTTTGCCAACCACGCCAACAACCGCACCTAAATTGGGCGCCGACACAAGCGCACTGCGTATGCAAATTATAACTTTATCTGCTATTGCGGGCTTGAGCCGCTCGGCGCAAGTTCACTTACCATTGGCTAATTTAGATAATGGCCACCCTTATGGGTTTTCACTCATGATGAGCCATAACAACGATAAAAGCCTACTTGCCTGCACAACACAATTAGCTGCATATTTTAAACAGGAAACTCTCACATGAACGCACACAACATTGCATTTACAGCCCCGCACTTTGCTGCAACAGAGGCGGGCACATTAATATTAAAACAAGGCGGCACAGCCGTTGAGGCCATGGTAGCAGCGGCCGCTGCTATTAGCGTGGTTTACCCTCATATGAACTCAATTGGTGGCGACAGCTTTTGGCTTATTGATTACCCAAATCAAAGCACCCCTACCGCAATTGATGCCTGCGGGCGCGCACCTAAAAACATAGATGCCTATAAAAATGCCAACCAAATGCCTGAACGCGGCGGTTTAAGTGCGCTTACTCAAGCAGCTACGCTCCGCGGCTGGCAAAAAGCCCTTGAGGTAGATGAACACGCAGTCCTGCCGTTAAGTACTATTTTAGGCCCCGCTATTAAGCTTGCCCGCGAAGGGTTTACTGTTACCAAAAGCCTTCAAGCAGGTTGCGAAAAACTAGCAACGGTTGCTAATACTAACGATGCCTTTAAAGCGCTATACATCCCCAACGGTAAACCGTTACAAGCAGGGCAACACTTTAAAAATCCAAAACTTGCCAATACCTTTGAGCATTTGGCAAAGCACGGCTTAAGCGCTTTTTATGAAGGTGAACTTGCCGACTCGTTTGCGGCCGATTTAGCAAGCGCTGGTAGCATTATTACCCCAGCCGACATTGCCAATACACAAGCCGATGTAGTTGCCCCACTGAGCGCTAATTTGTCGGGTATTAATTGCTATAACTTACCGGCACCTACACAAGGGGTGCATTCGCTGCAAATAATTGGCGCGGTTAATAAACTAAAACACAACGCCAACACCGAAGCCGACTGGACCCATTTAATTGTAGAGGCAACCAAACAAAGCTTTACTCACCGCCCTACACTTTGGGCCGACCCAGAAGCACTCGGCGATGATTACAAAAATGCACTAACCGATGATCGCCTAAACGAGCTTGCCAACAATATTGATATGAGCCAAGCCAAAAACTGGCCGTTCAATACTGAGCCCGGTGATACCGTTTGGATGGCAGCACGCGATAAAAACGGGCAATTGGTGAGCTTTATTCAAAGTATTTATTGGGAGTTTGGCAGCGGAATACTCATGAGCGAAGGCGGATTTGTATGGAATAACCGCGGGCTAAGCTTTAGCTTAAACAACCAAGATACCAATGCGCTAGCACCTAACAAACGCCCCGCACATACACTTAATCCAGCGATGGCTAAGTTTGAAGATGGCAGACGCCTTGCCTACGGCACCATGGGCGGTGAAGGCCAGCCTCAAACTCAAGCCGCTGTATTTGCAGGCTACGCGTGGCGTAATAAATCAATTACCCAAACGGTGAGCGACCCCCGCTGGTTACTTGGCCGCACATGGGGCGATACAAGCACTAACTTAAAAATAGAGCACAGCCTCGCTTTGCAAATACAAGATGAGTTAAATCAACGCGGCCACGATTGGGTAAGCGTTGAAAACAACAACGAAATGATGGGCCATGCAGGTGCAATTTTAGATACACCCACAACCCTTGAAGCTGCAACGGACCCTCGCTCTGATGGCCGTGCAACTGTTTCATCAACGCAGTAGGAACACACATGACAGAAATAATGAATCAATGGCCAATTATTGCGGCCTTAATAGCAACCGGTATTTTTGCAGGTATTTTAGCAGGCCTATTTGGTGTTGGCGGCGGTATAGTCATTGTGCCTGTGCTTTACTTTTTATTGCAAGGTTTTGGCGTAAGCCCAGAGTCGGCCATGATGATCGCCACGGCTACATCGCTTGCCACCATAGTGCCTACTTCTATTTCGTCTATTCGCTCGCATCATGCAAAGGGCAACATTGACCTTGCTTTAATTAAATACTGGGCGCCGTTTATTTTAGTTATGGCCGTTGTAGGCAGCTACTTAGCGCACTCAATACGCGGTAATGCACTGGTACTTATGTTTGCTTGTATTGCTATTTTAGTTAGCCTTAACATGTTATTTAGAGCCGGCGCCCCTGCCCTTGTAAATCAATTACCGGGTAAATTTGGCCAAGGCATAATGGCAAGTATTGTCGGTGGCTTATCTGTCATGATCGGCATAGGCGGCGGCACAATTGGTGTGCCCATGCTTGACGCATTTAACGTACGTGCACATGTTGCCGTAGGCACTGCAGCCGTATTTGGCTTATTGATTGCGCTACCGGGCGTAATTACCTTATTAAGTATTGGCACCACGCCAACCGATGCTCCCCTAGGTACGTGGGGGTTAGTTAACCTCCCTGCCTTTTTCCTTATTATTCCGCTGACTATTTTGTTTGCGCCTATTGGCGTAAAAATTGGTAGCAAGCTGGATCAAAAACAATTAAAACGCGCTTTTGCCGTTGTCTTAATGATAACGGGTATTCGCATGCTTATTCAGACTCTGGGAGCCTAAAACATGTTTAGCAACACGCAAATTCAAACCTTAAATCCGCCGCAGCGTTTACTAATGGGGCCAGGCCCAATTAACGCAGATCCACGTGTACTACGTGCTATGTCGGCGCAGCTAATTGGCCAATACGACCCAGTAATGACCGGTTTTATGAACGAAACAATGGCCCGCTACCGCGAAATATTTAAAACCAAAAATGAATGGACCCTGTTAGTTGACGGTACATCACGCGCAGGAATAGAAGCCGTTTTATGCTCTATTTTACGCCCAGGCGATAAAGTACTGGTGCCAATTATGGGGCGCTTTGGCCACTTACTTGCTGAAATAGCCGAGCGCGTTGGCGCAAAAGTGCACACCATAGAAGTGCCGTGGGGCGAAGTATTTACCCCCGAACAAATAGAAAAAGCCATTGTTGATGTAAAACCCAATGTACTTGCCATGGTACAAGGCGATACTTCAACAACCATGAACCAACCGCTTGAACACATAGGCGATATTTGCCAAAAGCACGATGTATTATTTTACTGCGATGCCACCGCTTCGATTGTAGGTAACGATTTACCCGCCGATGAGTGGAAACTCGATGCGCTTTCGGTGGGTTTGCAAAAATGTTTAGGGGGGCCTTCTGGCTCCGCGCCATTAACACTGAGCGACAAATGCGCCGATTGGATCCAAAAACGTAAAAAAGTAGAAGCAGGTATTCGTACCGCAGAGCATACCGACGGCACCGAGCCATTTGTACGCTCTAACTACTTTGATTTAGGCATGATCATGAATTACTGGGGAGAGGAGCGCCTTAACCATCATACCGAAGCCACCAGCATGCTGTACTGCGCATCAGAATGTGCCCGCATTGTTATTGAAGAAGGCGTAGATAACTGCGTAGCTCGCCACAAGTTACACGGCGATGCCATGCTAACGGGTATTCAAGCGCTGGGCTTAAACGTATTTGGCGACATAAGTAATAAGATGAACAACGTAGTGGGTGTGTATATTCCCGAAGGTATTAACGCCGACCATGTACGCGGACAAATGCTAACCGACTTTGGTATTGAAATTGGCACCTCGTTTGGGCCACTGCATGGCAAAATTTGGCGTATTGGTACCATGGGTTACAACGCCCGTAAAGATACCGTACTACAAACATTGGCAAGCCTAGATGCCTGCCTTCACGCCAACGGCTATAAAGGCCCTAAAGGCGAAGCCGCTATTGCCGCTCTTGCTCATTATAAATAATAAAAAGGATTTAGCATGACGACTGCAAGCCCCTCTTTAGCGCCATTATTAAATAGTGAGCTAGCTAACACCTATGCTGCGCGCGCCTTAATGCGTTGTAAAACACTCAGTGGCCTATCGCAAATGCAAGGTGGCATTCACCGCGTGTATTTATCAAAAGAGCACAAAGAGTGTAATAACGTTACTGCCACGAGGATGGCTGAAGCGGGCATGCAATCGTGGCAAGACGAAGTAGGCAATTTATGGGGGCGCTTAGCGTCATCTAACCCAAATGCTAAACGCTTAATTATAGGCTCTCACCTAGACACCGTACCCAATGCCGGTGCATTTGATGGCATTTTAGGTGTGTTACTCGGTATTGAAATAGCCGCCCTTGCGCATACACTTAAGCTTGATTTACCGTTTCATTTAGATGTAGTGGGCTTTTGTGATGAAGAAGGCACCCGCTTTGCCACCACATTAATTGGCTCAAAAGCACTGGCAAACGAGTTTGACCCGCAGTGGTTAAATATAGAAGATACAAACGGCATTACTATGCGCCAAGCCATGCTTGATTTTGGTTTAAACCCAGATGATTATGCAAAAGCAGCACTAAACAAAAATGAGTTACTCGGTTACTGGGAAACCCACATAGAGCAAGGCCCCGTGCTTGAGTCGGTAAATCAAGCATTAGGAGTAGTAACAGCTATAGCAGGTGCTAAACGCGCGATGATCACCCTAACCGGCCAAAGCGGCCACGCTGGTACCACACCTATGAATTTACGTCAGGATTCGTTAGCAGGCTGCGCCGAATTGACGCTTGCTATAGAGCAACTAGCAAAAAATGCGAGTAATGGCGAAGTAGCTACCGTTGGGCAAATTCAAGCACGCCCAGGCGTTACAAATGTTATTGCCGGTAAAACCACCATTAGCCTAGATGCACGCGCTCAAAACGATGACGACCTAGCCATATTACTTAGTGCAATTCGCACACGCGCAGATCAAATTGCAACATCGCGTAATTTAACGCTCGATTGGCAGTGGACACATGCGGCCGACGCCGTAGCGTGCGATACTCACATTCAGCATTTATTTTCAAGCGCATGCAAACTTAATAACCAAGCCTCACCTTCTCTTGCCTCAGGCGCAGGGCACGATGCAATGGCCATAGCCCCTATTTGCCCTGTTGGTATGCTCTTTATACGCAGCCCTGGCGGCATAAGCCATCACCCAGCAGAAGCCGTTATCGACAGCGATGTAACAAAAGCTCTATGTGTGATGTACAGCGCGCTTGTGCTTTTTACTCAAACCTTACAAAAAGAGTGAACTAATAAATAATGCAGAGGTTAAATGTAAGTATTGTTCTATTTAACGATTAACTTTGTGAGGTTTTACTCGCATACCAGCAAGGTGAGTTAAAGCAGTTATAGGAACTAAAGTACCTGCTTTTGTATATTAAACTTTAATGTTACTGCATATTTAAACGGCGTATTTACGGCAACACCCTCTTTTGCTATTTGTCATGTTGCATTCACATCCAACCTTATTTTATAACGTAATTTAATACCAAGTAGAGTCCCTAATAAAACTGCAATAACATGCAGCAAAGCTGAAATTAAATACATTAAAGGCTCCATTGTTATTTCTAACAATATATAGAGTAAGGCACCGACACTTAAGTTAATAAACCAATAAACAGCCGCAACTAAAAAGGCTTGTTTATAGGGACTCACTCTTTGCTTGTACCCCAAGTAACAATAAACGATTAAAGAGGTTACAAACCCGATGGCGTAATGGGTAGAAGCGTATAGTGTACTTTGAATCATTTCATCAAAACCAACAATCTCTGTGGCTATTGTTGATAAAGCAACTAGTAATAGATACAAGCCGACTGAAAAGAGTACAATCCTAGAGTATTTCACAATAATCCTTTAGTAATATAATTAGGTAGTAGAATAGCGCTAACAGTCAAATTCAATTAAAAAACGAGCTCCTGGAATTAACTCCAAGCGCTTTTAAAGCATTAGGTAATGCATTTGGAACCCATAAAACAGGCCGATTTTCTTTAAAAAGAGTAATTCTACAGCCTCTCAACGCCCAAATAATGGGCAAATATCAGTTGGTTAAAATAAGCGACGCAGGAGCAAAAACCAACTGTTATTTGTCCTGATTTATTTGCTTGTTAGGGCTTAATGCTCGAATAGATTTTAAGAACTCTTCACTAAAGTCGAAGTTATCCCAAATTAACTGAGTACCACCACAATAACCCGTTATCCAATTAGAGTCGTCTGTAAAAGCAACATACTCTTTCCCCAATGAAAAAGACATTCCGTGGCATGCATTACCGTCCATTGCGGAATATATGACTTTTGTGTAATTACCCTTAAGCATACTCTTGTTGTCTAAAGTGATTTTTTGATAAGGTCTCTTGTCTTTATCAAATAAAATCTCCAATTTCATAATACGCCCATTCAGCACATTACTAGCGTTACTGAAATGCACAGAAGGTGGTTGTTCTGCACAACTGCAAGCAAGGGTGTTAGCACTAAAAAGTATTAAGGAAATAAAAAACGCTAAACGATACACCGAAACTCTCCTTGAGCCCTAACTTTAAGCTAAGGGGCGCAGATGCGTGGGGCATAATGGCGAAGCCGCCCCGCGTATAGGCGTCCCGGCATTACACGTTGGACAAGCACCTTCCACTGTTCACCCGTAATTTCCATTTGACGCTCCGCACCATGCGGGTAAACGCGATAGGAATGAATTTTGGCATCGTTTGCATATAAAGAAGCAACTTTCACGTCAAAATTACTACCTAGCTTCATATATTCATCAAAAAAACTTTTCGCATTTTCCGATGCATGTGAAATGCTCGACATTAAAACTGCAACAGCGAGTATAACTTTTTTCAAATGTTGGCTCCTTACTAAGATTGATGGTTACTAACGCCCGCATATAATACGGGGAACTTGGCTATAATTAGCAGAGAATGAATCTCAAAAGAGCGTTTAACGCCATTTTAAATGCGCTTGATATATGCTGACTATGCCTGCTGCGGTAATTTTAATTGCTTATAAACTTTCTTACACTTACCACAGGTGATATCTAATTCGAACTTATAGTTAACGCACTGAAAAAAGAAGCCATACACTTTACTTCCAATTTTTATAAACGTGAGAACAAACGCTGTTGCCACCATAAAACTAAATTCATAAGCGCCATTTTCATAGAGTGCTGAATCTATACACAACTCAACAAATAAAAGTGCCACAACCTTATAGTGCTTGCCAATTACCGCAATAAAAAATGTAATAAAAGCTATAAAGTAAGCAAAACCTTGTGACTCTTCAGCTAAAAAAGCCAAGAAACCTATTGGAATAGATAAACAAAGGCTAAGAAAAAGAAATCCCACCATATCGATTTTTGACATCCAAAAGTCAGCTTTAAAACTATTTTTTGTTTTGCACTTACTACACTTTAACAACAACTACTCCAAATAATGGATATGACGCTTGCCGTAAACGGCACACATAATATAGCTTAATAATCCCACCAAAAAACTGCAATGTAAACAGGTTATTGGGGGTTATAAAAGTGGCCTTTTTATAAGATATAAAAACCGTATTGATAAGGTTATTGGGTTGGGTTTCGAATTAGAGTAAAAGTTCCGGATTATATACATAGTTAGTTTTTAATAGAGGTTTACAGGGCTGTCTTTGCAGCATTATTAATAAAGCTACAGCAGAGTGTTTAATTAGCCTCAAAGTTTACATTATCAAAATACGGGTTGTGAGTAAGCGCTTTAAGTACACTAATTGTAGTAAGCACAATAAGTTGCAGCTCGCTGTTTACGTTAACAACTATGCATTCGTCTCTATTAGCATTGCGCTTTGTATCAGTTGCTACTCCACACACAACATCGCCATTATTTAATATAAGCTCAATGCTTAAATGGTGCATACAGGCAATTTCGATGTAGTCGTATTGATGGCAACTGATCATACAGTTCTCTTTATTTAGTTGGTTTAAATAGCATTAAAGTGGCAATAACAACTAAGTTGCCTACATACCATAAGTCTTTAATTACAAATTGCCCTAAACGCTCTAATAATGTGCTTGAACTCAATGCGCCGTTTGCGGTAATTAAAAATGTTTGGGTCATTAAAAACACACTTAAACACGCTAAGCCACTAACAATAATGAGCTTTTTATTGTTAAGTAAAATGCCTATGCCAAGTAGCACTGCAAATAATACATCAAACCCACCAATTACGTTTGATGCGCCTTGTACACTAAATACCGTGTATAACCACGACATAAACGGTGAGGTTTCTACTAGGCTTACAATGGCTTTGGCTTCAAACTCATAAAATTTCATGCCACCAATCCACAGTAAAACCATAGCAATCGGCATGAAGTTTAAAAGTACGTGCTGTTTGTCTGTAAGCTTATTTTTATAAAACAAAAATAAATACAAAGGGATGACTGCAAAGTATTTAATAATGCCTTGGCCACTGCCAATAATTGGAAAGCCGCCTAACTGGGCCATCCAACGGTTGCTGGCTAATAAAGTAAGTAAAGGCACTATGCTAACAATTAAAGCGAGAACTAATGCAGGTGTAGGTTTTATTAATTTTAAATGCGCGGCTAGAGTGGCAAGTGCTAATGCAATCATAGTGCTTCCGGTTAGCAAGCCTATCATTTTATTATTTAGTGAAGTATCGAACCCATAAAATTCAAATGTTGCTACAAGTGAATTTGGGTTTGCACCCAAAGCAAACGATACGCCAAGCAGCCCAAAACTAAGAGCAAGTAAAGTGATCAGTGCGTTATTTGTGTGTGTTAAGTTCATTATGTGCCTATTAAATCTGTAATGGCTAACAAAGACCTCGTTTTTCCTAAAAAGCATTCAACCTAGCTAAAAAACATCTTCGCTTATGTAATTTTAAATAATTATATAAATGCACTTTTTAAAAGCACATAGCTTACAAGAATAAACATATCCTATTGGTCAAGTTAACACATGAAAGCGATTAAAAAGTCATGCAAAAAATAACAAATAAAAACTTAACTACTCGATAAAAAACAAATAAAAGCAATAAAAATAAGCAACTTAAAACCTTTTTACAACTTTATAAACTTCATTTAAAACCTTCTTTACCCTCTTAAAAAGCAAAAAGCTAACCGATCGGTCAGATTTGGCATATTAACTGCAAAGTACTCATTATAATAAAACAGCTTTTTTCTTACTTGCGCAATAACAATACGAAAAAGCAGACAATAAACCTTATTAAAAACAAGGTGTTAAAAAGTTAAGGGGGTCTGTGTGATTCAGTTTTTATTAAATGACACGCCAATAGAAGTACAAGAATGTTCGCCAAGTCTCACCATTTTGGACTGGTTACGCACCAAAAAAGGGAAAGTGGGCACCAAAGAAGGGTGTGCTACAGGCGATTGCGGCGCGTGCACAATTTTAGTCGGCGAAGAAAAAACAAACTCAAACGGTAACCCAGTTTGGCACTATCAAACCATGAACAGCTGCCTGCTTTTATTAGGCAATGCACACGCAAAACACATAGTAACCGTAGAAGCTGTAACAGCGGGGCTGTACCCAACTCTTGATGACTTACACCCAGTACAACGCGCATTAGTAGAGTGCCATGGTTCGCAATGTGGTTTTTGTACCCCAGGTATAATAATGAGCATGTTGGCGCTTTATATTAATAACCCGAGTTACCCAGGTAAAAAGGCCGCTATTCATGCTTTAGGTGGTAACTTGTGCCGTTGTACTGGCTACAGCCCTATTTTACTAGCGGTAGAAAAAGCCTACAGCTATGAGCGCAAAAATGAGCCTTACTCAGCCATGGCAGCTCAGTTTAAAGCCTCACTTAATACGCAATATGATGACGACGTTCCATTTTTAAAAAATGGCCTTCGCAAATTCTACTTGCCACAAAATGCTAAGCAGCTTGTTGAACTAAAAGCGCTTTACCCCCACGCACACTTAGTTGCTGGTGGCACCGACTTTGCCATTGAGCTTAGCCAAAATATGCTATTACCCGATGTAATAATATCCCTCAGCCAAGCTAAAGAGCTTTGCACATTAAGCGATAATAACGGCGAGCTACATATTGGTGCAGCACTCCCTTACAGCCAGTTTGTAGATGCTTTTTACACTTACTACCCAGAGTCTAAGGAGCTGTTTGAACGCCTTGGCTCTAACCAAGTACGTAACAGTGGCACCTTAGGTGGCAGCATAGGAAATGCCTCTCCTATTGGCGATCCAGCCCCATTATTAATTGCACTTAATGCCACTCTAGATTTATTAAGCGCAGCAGGCACACGTACTATAAACGTGGCCGACTACTTTGTTGATTACAAAAAAACAGTCATTAAAAGCGATGAAGTCATTAGCAAAATTACAGTGCCAAAACGCTCAGACTCGTTAAAGCTTGCGTGCCATAAAATTTCAAAACGCTTTGAAGATGATATATCTACCGTGTGTTTAGTCCTAGCTATTGAGCAAGCACAAGGTGAAATTAGCAATGCCCGCTGCGCCATGGGCGGTATGGCTGCAATCCCCAAACGCGCCGCACACATAGAGCAAAAGCTTAATGCTCAGCCCTTACAAGTAAGCACGTTTATAGATGCCGCTAATGCTATAAATGATGACTTTACCCCCATGAGCGATGTCCGCAGCAGCGCACATTATCGCACTACGGTAAGCAAAAACTTGCTACAACGTATTGGTATTGAGTTTTGTGGTGCACAACCAAGCAGTAAAAATAATAACAACATTGCCATTACGAGGATTTCACATGCGTCACTTTGAAATGGATAAACTAAAAGCCCAAGGCGGAAGCGTTGGCCAATCTAAGTACCACGAAAGCGCAATTAAACAAGTATGTGGCAATGCAAACTACGCCGACGATAACCCAGAGCCTCATGGCTGCTTACACGCCTACCCTGTACTTGCGCCCATTACCAGCGGCTTTATTAAATCAATTGATACAAGTAAAGCGCTTGAAGTTGCAGGTGTTAAGCGTATTTTATCGGCCGATGATGTACCCGGTAAGCTTGATATTGGCCCAGTATTTCCTGGTGATGTACTGCTGACCAATCATGAAATTCAATACCATGGGCAACCGGTACTGGTAGTCGTTGCCGACAGCTACGCCATTGCTCGCCGCGCTGCTCGCTTAGTGGTTATAAATTGCGAGCAAACCACACCCATACTTGATATTAAAGAAGCAATTAAAAAAGAGCATTGGGTAAGGCCGCCACATTCACTTAACCGGGGCAATAGCGAGCAAGCCATAAATAATGCAGCCCACCAGCTTATAGGCGAAATACACATAGGCGGGCAAGAACACTTTTACCTTGAGGGACAAATAGCACTTGCTCAGCCCGACAACGACGGCGGGATCCATGTTCAATGTTCTACCCAGCACCCAACAGAGGTGCAGCACTTAGTTGCTAAAATTTTAAAAAAGCCATTTAGCTTTGTAAACGTAGAAACTCGCCGTATGGGCGGTGCCTTTGGCGGTAAAGAAACCCAAGGTGCACCGTGGGCTTGCCTTGCAGCGCTTGCAGTTTACTACCTTGGCTGTGCAGTAAAAATGCGCCTTGCCCGCAGCGACGACTTTAAACTTACCGGTAAACGTCACCCATTTTATAACCAATACCATGTAGGGTTTGATGAAAATGGCCTAATTGAAGGCGCTGATGTAACCGTAAATGGGTTTTGTGGTTATTCGCCCGATTTATCTGATGCCATTGTAGACCGTGCAATGTTTCATGCCGATAACGCGTATTACTACCCAGCAGCCACCATTAAAGGTAATCGCTGTAAAGTTAATACCGTAAGCCACACCGCATTTAGAGGATTTGGTGGCCCGCAAGGCATGATTATGGCAGAGCTAATAATGGACGACATTGCCGCTAAACTAGGTAAAGATCCGCTTGAGATCCGAAAACTTAATTTATACAAAAAAGGCCGCAACACCACGCCGTATCATCAAACAGTAGAGCAGCATATTTTAAAAGATATGATTGCCCAGCTTGAGGAGTCGGGTGATTACTGGGAGCGAAAAGACGCTATTAAAGCCTTTAACGCATCATCCCCTATTATAAAAAAGGGCCTTGCGATGACGCCGGTTAAATACGGTATATCGTTTACCGTACAGCACCTAAACCAGGCAGGTGCGTTAGTGCATGTATATAGTGATGGATCAATTCATTTAAACCATGGCGGCACCGAAATGGGCCAAGGCTTAAATACTAAAATAGCGCAAATTGTAGCCCATGGGTTTGGTGTTGATTTTGACGCAGTAAGCATAAGCGCAACTCGTACCGACAAAGTACCAAACACCTCGCCAACCGCCGCCTCAAGCGGTACCGACTTAAACGGCATGGCAGCGCTAAACGCCGTAAACACCATAAAAGAACGCTTAATAAACTTTATAAGCGAGCACTTTGAAGTAGACAGCCAAAGTGTTGTATTTAAAGATAACCTGATCACCTTTAACAAAGGTGAAATTAGCTTTAGCGAACTTGCAAACCTTGCTTACATGAACCGTATATCGCTTTCATCAACGGGTTATTACGCCACGCCTAAAATTCATTACGATAGAGCCAAAGGCGAAGGCCGCCCATTTTTTTACTACGCACACGGCGTAGCACTCAGTGAAGTAGAAATCGATACGCTAACAGGCGAAAACACCGTAACCCGTGTTGATATTCTGCACGATGTGGGCAGCTCAATTAACCCGGCACTTGATATAGGGCAAATTGAAGGTGCCTTTGTTCAAGGTATGGGCTGGCTTACCACCGAAGACTTACAATGGAACAATAAAGGCCAGCTTGCAAGCTTTGGCCCTGCTAACTATAAAATTCCGGCTATTGGCGATACCCCTGCCGAATTTAACGTCAATTTATATAATTCGGCCAACCCAGAAACCACCGTATTTAGATCAAAAGCAGTTGGCGAGCCGCCGTTTATGCTGGCCTTTAGTGTGTGGAGTGCTATTCGTAATGCGATAAGCAGTGTGGCCGATTACAAGTACACCGCCCCACTCGATACGCCTGCCACACCTGAGCGTGTATTAAATGCAATTGAGCAAACCGCTAGCTGGTTTAAGGAGTATCAACATGGCTAATTTGAATGAGTCGTTTCAGGGTTTTCATACGCAAAATTGGGCGCAGGCTATAAATGAGCACGAACAAAGCGGCACTAACTATGTTATTGCAACGGTACTGGGAACCAATGGCTCAACCCCTCGTAGCACAGGCTCTAAAATGGTAATAAGCGGCGAGCATATTTACGACACCCTTGGCGGTGGTCACCTTGAGTACGTAGTAATCGAAAAAGCCCGCGAGCTACTTGCCATAGGCGAAGCCGCCCAAGTGATAGAGCAATTTAACTTAGGCGCAAATTTAGGCCAGTGCTGCGGCGGAGCTGCCACCGTGATGCTTGAGTGCATGCAATGCGAGCGCTTTACCCTCGACATATACGGCGCAGGCCATGTAGCACAGGCGCTTATTGCTATATTGGCACAATTACCTATGCGTATACGTTGGATAGATAGCCGCGCCGATGTATTCCCATCGGTTATTCCAAATAATGTTATAAAAGTGGTTGATGAAGAGCCAACAGAGCAAGTTAAACGCGCCCCAAAAGCTAATAATTACTTAATATTAACCCATAACCACCAGCTCGATTTTGCACTCACACAAGCCATTATTAAACGCGCTGATGCCAATTGGCTTGGCGTAATTGGCTCAGATACCAAAGCAAAACGCTTTAAGCAGCGCTTAGCTCATCGCGATTTTACCACCGAGCAAATAAAGCAAATGACCTGCCCTGTTGGGCTTGAAAATGTAACGGGTAAGCTCCCTATGGAAGTGGCTATTTCAATTAGCGGGCAGTTAATTGGGCTTTATCAGGCTATGCAAACCCATGCGCCTAAACGCCAAGGTGTGCAATGGCGTGCACTTAAAAATGCCTTAATTAGCACCACGCACGAGGAAGAAAACGCATGAGCACCTTAAAAATTAATAACCTAAATGAAGCGCAAGCGTACCAAGCCTTAGAGCACTGCTGCACAGCCCCTAACTGGGTAAGCGGTATGCTAAATACCATGCCATTTGAAAATAAAGAGCACCTTTTTCAGAGCGCGCAAAGCGTATGGGAACATCTCGCTGAGAGCGACTATTTAGCCGCTTTTGAAGGCCACCCGCAAATTGGCGATTTATCAACATTAAGTAAAAAGTACGCAGCTACAGCGCAAAAAGCGGGGCACGAACAATCAGGAATGAGCAAAGCAAACGAGCAAACCCTTAAAAAAATGATTGCGCTAAATAAAGAATACCTCAGTAAATTTGGCTTTATATTTATTGTGTGTGCCAGCGGCAAAAGTGCTGAGCAAATGCTTGAGCTCATAGAGCAGCGTATACACAACACCCGCAGCACAGAGCTCACTATAGCCGCAGGCGAACAAGCCAAAATAACAAAAATAAGATTGGAGTCCCTGATATGAATAAAAGTATGAACAAAAGCCCTATTACTACCCATATTCTCGATACCAGCACAGGTAAACCTGCAGCCGATGTAGCTGTACAATTGTTTGTTCACACTAATAACGAGTGGCAATTAATTGCTCAAGGTAAAACAAATAGCGACGGACGTATTACCGACTGGCTAAATACAGACGTAGAATTTGCAACCTATAAGTTGGTATTTGATTTAGATAGCTATTACAAAAATCAGCCTACTCCAGCGTTTTACCCAGAAGCGCAAATAACCTTTAGATTACAAGATCAAAAACATCATCACATTCCGTTATTGCTTAGCCCATTTGGCTACTCAACGTACAGAGGTAGCTAACAATGAGCACGCAAAACAATAATAAATTAACCGTAATTTGTGCCAACATACTCGACTTTGTTGACGACCCGGCCATAGCGGGCGACACCGCCCATCGCTATTTTGAAAAAGGCGCGTTAGTTATTCAAAACGGCAAAGTCGTTAACCTTGGTTACGAGCAAGACATACTGCCAAGCTTAGATAAATCAGCCACTCTTATTCGCCACGATGGTAAATTAGTTATGCCCGGCATGATAGATACACACATACATTTGCCGCAAACCGAAATGGTCGGCGCGTATGGGGAGCAACTTTTAAGTTGGCTTACCGAGTACGCCTTCCCAACCGAAAAAAAGTTTGCCAGTGAAGTGTACTCAAGTGAGGTTTCAAACCGCTTTTTAGATGAGTTATTACGTAACGGCACCACCACCGCATTGGTATTTGGTACTGTGCACCCGCAATCAGTAGATGCATTTTTTAACGAATCTCAAAAACGTAATTTACGCATGATTGCCGGTAAGGTGATGATGGACAGAAACTGCCCTGACGATTTATCTGATTGCGCGCAAACCAGTTACGATCAATCAAAAGCACTCATAGAAAAATGGCACAATGTTGATAGGTTAAGCTATGCGGTAACGCCACGTTTTGCGCCTACATCAACCCCTGAGCAACTACAAAAATGCACTCAACTATTAGAAGAATACCCCGACACTTACCTACATACGCACTTATCTGAAAACAAAGACGAGTGCGAATGGGTAAAAGGGTTATTCCCCGACGCTGATGATTACTTAAGTGTTTACGAGCAAGCTAAAATGGTGCGTAAACGCTCGGTATTTGCTCATAGTATTCATTTATCTGAGCGCGAGCTTTGCTGCCTTGCAGATAACAACGCGGCTATTTCGCACTGCCCTACTTCTAACTTATTTTTAGGTTCGGGCCTTTTAAATTTAAAAGCCTGTGAAGAGCACGGAATAAACGTAGGTATGGGCACCGATGTTGGCGCAGGCACAAGTTTTTCTATGCTACAAACAGGTAATGAAGCGTACAAAATTCAACAGCTTCAAGGTCAAAAGTTCTCGGCTTTTAAAGGCCTATATTTAGCGACGCTTGGCGGCGCACGGGCGCTGGATTTAGAAGGCACCATAGGAAATTTTGCAATCGGTTGTGAAGCCGACTTTATAGTCATGGATTACGCGGCTACTTCATTTTTAAAATTTAGAATTGGCCATGCTAAAACACTACACGAGCAACTTTTTGCCATGATGATGCTAGGCGATGATCGCTGTATTGAACAAACCTACATTATGGGTAAAAGCGTTTATAAACGCGATGATAAAAAACAGTTTACAGCCACCCACACACCGCAGTTAGAAGAGGCTTAACCTAATGGAAAACTATTTATTTGAGCTTGTTCATTTAGTGCTTCGTTTTTTTCATGTAATTGCTGGCATTGCGTGGATTGGCGCGTCGTTTTATTTTGCGTGGCTTGATAATAACTTACAAACCCCGCCACAATGGAAACAAGACAAAGGCATAAAAGGCGATTTATGGGCCGTGCACGGCGGTGGCTTTTACGAAGTGGCTAAGTATCAAAATGGCCCTGAAGAAATGCCCCACACTCTGCATTGGTTTAAATGGGAAGCCTACACAACGTGGATCACCGGTATTTTATTATTTAGTCTACTTTTTTATGTTGGCGCCGATGTTTACCTAATCGATAACAGCAAAAGTGAGCTAAGTAAATTTGCAGCTATTAGTGCATCGCTTGGCTTTATTGGCTTAGGTTATGGTGTTTATCGATTATTATGTAAAACCCCGCTGGTTGAAAACGGCAACGCGTTTATTGCTGTGGTTATTGGCCTATTGGCCCTTTGGACTTACGGGGCTGACCAGCTATTTAGTGACCGCGCTGTGTATATTCACGTAGGTGCCCTTATTGGCACGTGTATGGTTGGCAATGTGTACCACATTATTATGCCAGGGCAGCGCTACATGGTAAGCGAAGTAGAAGCTGGCCGTATTCCTGATTCAGCACCGGGTTTAAAAGCAAAGCTGTGCTCTATTCATAATAACTACGCCACGTTACCTGTGGTATTTATTATGCTAAGCAACCACTTTCCATATACCTACAGCCACAGCGTTGGCTGGCTTATATTAATTGCGCTATTTGGTATTGGCATGTGGATACGCCATTACTTTAACTTAAAGCACCAAGGTATTAATAAACCTTCGGTACTTATAAGTGGTATTGCCGCCTTTTTTGCCCTCATGCTTGCTATAGCTCCATGGCCTAGCAGCCCAACAAATACAAGCGAAAGCGCGCCTTCACAAGCCAGCATTACCGACACTCAAGCATGGGATATAATCAGCAAGCACTGCACACAGTGCCACAGTGAAACACCTACATCAAAGCTTTTTCAAACAGCGCCGCTTGGCTTTAAGCTCGACTCTATTAATGATGTAAAAAAAGCCAGCACGCTTATTCATACCCGCGCGGTTATAACCAAAGACATGCCATTGGCAAATATGACCAAAATGACTGATGCAGAGCGAGAAACACTAGGCTCTTGGCTCACAGCAATTAAAAAGGAGCAATAACATGAGCGAGCAATTTAAACACTACCCGCGCGATTTAGTTGGTTATGGCTCACAGGTGCCCCATACAAATTGGCCCAATAAAGCCCGCATTGCTCTGCAAGTGGTATTAAATTACGAAGAAGGCGGCGAAAACTCTGTACTCCATGGTGATGCAGCGGCCGAAACATTTTTATCCGAAATAGTCAGTGCCCCGCATGTAGAAGACCGCCATATAAGCATGGAGTCCATTTACGAATATGGCTCGCGAGCAGGTGTATGGCGTTTACTTAAACTCTTTAAAAAATACGATATACCTGTCACTATTTTTGCTGTGGCAATGGCCCTTGAGCGCCACCCCGATATAGCTAAAGCCTTTGTAGATGCAGGGCACGAAATAGCAAGCCACGGCCTGCGCTGGATCAACTATCAACATATAGATAAGCAAACCGAGCGCGAGCACATGCAAAAAGCCATTGAGATCATTCAAACACTCACAGGTAAAAAGCCAAAAGGCTGGTATACCGGGCGCACAAGCCCAAATACTGCAGCCCTTGTGGTAGAAAATGGCTCGTTTTTATATGACGCCGACGATTACAGCGACGACTTACCCTTTTACAGTATTAAAGAAGGTAAGCCACAATTAATAGTGCCTTACACCCTTGATGTAAACGACATGCGCTTTGCTGCGGTGCAAGGCTTTAATGCCGGCGATCAATTTTATAATTACTTAAAAGATGCCTTTGATACGCTTTATGAAGAAGGCGACCCACAAGGTGAAAACGCCCCAAAAATGATGTCGATAGGGCTGCATTGCCGCTTAATTGGCCGCCCTGGGCGCATTAAAGCCCTCGCACGGTTTTTAGAGTATGCTAAATCGCATGAGCAAGTGTGGTTTGCCACGCGCGAGCAAATCGCCGAGCACTGGCTTAAAACCCACCCCTATAAAAAAGCCTAGATGTAGTCTATTTAAAATTACACTTTAGTAACTTAAAACAAAAAAGCCCAGCATAGCTGGGCTTTGGTTACTCTAAGGGGGTGTTACTTAATTAAATGTTACTGTTACGATGTTAGAACATACGTTTTCAGAAACACACAATTGGTAATCGTAGCTTGATAGTGAAGCACCACGCTCATAATCACGGTAGCGGCCGTTATCCGACGTAGTATCAATTAGTTCACCATTACGGTAAACGTTCATCGATTCAGCTCCCACTGTGTCCCAGCTAAGATCTACACGCATAGTACCCAAGCGTGATTTATTAGCGCGTTTTAATGTAAGCTCAATATTAACATCACTAACAACAACCGTTTGCATATACGTACTCGTATTACCTTCGCTGTCTGTTACGGTTAATTCAACGTTGTAGCTGCCAGAGCCTGCGTACACATGAGTTGGATTTTGATCAGACGATGTTGCCCCATCACCAAAGCTCCAGCTCCACTGTGTAATATCGTTGTTGGCATCAGTACTTGCATCTGTAAACATGGCCGTTAAGCCTTCTATTTCAGTGTCAAAGCTCGCTTGTGGTGGCTGTGGAGTAACTTCTCCAATCGCACTAAATGTAAGAGACCAACCATTGATGTTACCAACATCAGCACCCGCTGTATCTACAACGTGTAACGTCCAATCACCAGTTGCAACTTCACTGTTGAAGGCGCTTGATGTAAATGTTTTAACAATATCGTCGTCACTGCCACCTTGGTTACTTTGTAACGTAACTTCTGAACCTTGAGCCGATGTTAACGTTAATACCAAGTCACCAGACCAAGTGTGTGTAATATTTACATCGGCAGAAGTGCCAAAAATAGTTAAATCATCAGCAACAGTAATTACAGAGCTTGCACCTTGTGGATCGTTATCTGGAATAGATACGTTATCATCACTGCTATATGTAAAATCGTTTAAGCCTGCAGGCTGTAGCATTAATGACACAGTTTGTGTTTTTAACTGCTGATCTGTACTTGCCTCAACCGTAAAATCATAATTACCCCAAGGCGTGTCATCAAACGTATTTACAGTTAAAACAACCTCATCACCTGGGCGTGCCGTAGAAGCACTAAGTGAAGCCCCCTCTAAACTAGAACTAAGCGAAAGCGCTACATCGCCATCCCATTGCGCAATCGAACCAATCTCAAACGTGTAGGTAACTGTATCGCCTACGGTTGCTTGCTGAGTTGTAGGAGTAACCGATAATTTAAAGCCAGGTGTAGGATCAGCATCTAATAATGCCTGGTTTGCATTTAAACGCGTACCTGCAACTGTTTTACCTGTTAAAGCAGTATTAGCATCGCCGCTGCTCATTAGCAGCTCTTTTAACTCTACTGTTGTTAAATCTGGGTTTACTGAAAGAACAAGAGCAGCCACACCTGCAACATGTGGTGTTGCCATTGAAGTGCCAGAATAAGTAGCGTAACCGCCACCTGGAATAGTTGAAAGAATAGCGCTACCCGGCGCGCCCATATCAACACTTTCTAGGCCCCACTGCGAAAAACCAGACATATTATCACTGCTATCTGTACTTGCGATTGATAGTACACTGTCGTTTTCGTAGTTAGATGGGTAGTGCGGGTTTACATCGTTATCTACTGCGTCATTCCCTGCTGCTGCTACGAATAAAATGTCTGCGTCTTCACTGGCCGTTATTGCATCGGCTAAAGCTTGGCTATAACCGCCTCCACCCCAACTATTATTTAGTACGCGAAGGTTAACACCTGAGTTTTTAAGACCAACCATGTAGTCAATACATTTAATGGCATCTGACGTTGAACCACTACCTGAAGCATCTAAAAATTTACAACCAGCGATAGATACATCATGGTTTACACCCACAATACCTTCGTTATTGTTGCCACTTGCACCAATGGTTCCTGAAACATGCGTACCATGCCCTTGATCGTCCATTGGGTTGCCTGAGTTAGTAATTGCATTGATGCCATGAACATCATCAACATAACCGTTACCGTCGTTATCAATTCCATCGCCAGCAATCTCACCCGGGTTTACCCAAGCATTAGCTAAAAGATCGGCATGATTATAGTCAACACCGGTATCGATCACACCAACAACCACATCTCTACTACCCGTAGAAATTGACCACGCTTCAGGTGCATCAATATCAGCGTCAGCTACACCACCGGTTTGACCTTCGTTATTTAAACCCCATAGGTCACCAAAACGCGGATCATTTGGCGTAGTGGCAATACTTACACGGTAGTCTGGTTCAACATATTCAATAGCCTGATGAGTTTTAAGGCGTTTTATTGCCTCTTTAGTACTCATACCCGTTACTTTAAATTTAGCTAAGCGGCCTGAAAGTAAAGACTTATAGTTATCATCAACCTCATCGCTGTTCATGTCAGAGATTTTAGCTCTCACTAACGAACGAGCTTGCTTACGCATTTTAGCTGACACATTTTTTTTGTATTTAACAATAAGTGAATCACTGCTTGCAGTTACTGATTGTTTAATACTTGTTTCAGGTAGTTGCGCAGCAGCCAAACAAGGAACAAGCGCAAGTGTAATAATAGATAATTTTGTTTTCATTGTTCTATCCATAGTTGATTGAGCTTAAAAAATTTTAAGCAAGTTTACTGACAACATCGAATAAGAAAGATCACATGGCATTTACCCAGCAAACTAACAAATCAAAAATTACTCAAGTATTTAAATTGGAAACAACAAAAAATCAACATTTTTGACCAGAGTCGTCATTAAAAAAACATTCAAGGCAGCCTTTTTTATGAATTTATTAATTACAAGCAGCCAGTCAAGTAGCTCAACAATTTTTACTGGTTTTTTAGAAAAATACTAAAAATAAAAATAAAAACAGCATAACTAATTGTATTTAAAAGATATAAAAATCGGTAAAAAAAGATGATTTAAGAATTTATAATTCAAGAATACAGTGAATGTGCATTTAGAAAACGCGACACAACATTGAATAACGTTTGATCACAACATTATACCGGCACGGCATGCTGGAACTACGAATACTCTATAAAAACAAAATAACGTAGAGCATTCAGAATTTTTATTTCAAGGAGAATAATAATGAAGTTAAACAAATCACTTATAAGCTGTGCAGTAGCAATTGCAATGGGCACAAGCTTCTCTTCCTTTGCAGATACAGCAACTAAATCAGGGTCAGTATCTGATTTAAGTACAAAAGTATCTGTACAAAGCACGAGCAATTCAATGGTCCTTGCACAAACTCAAGTAGGTAATACAGCATTACTTTTACAAGATGGTGATGGTAATACAATGCAAGTTACCACTATTGGCAACGACAACACGACCGAGGTGTCGCAATTCCAAACAGGTAACTTTGTAGAAGTAACCACCGTTGGCGACAATAATGTGCAAACATACTCACAAGATGGTTTATACAATGGTGCGTTAACTACGGTCACCGGCAACAATAATCAGCTTTATGTTTCACAAGAAGGCGAAGGTTTATTTTTTAACAATGAAGCGATCAACTCTATTGTGGGTGATGACAATACTGTTGATATTGAACAAGGTACAGGTGGTCATTGGTTTTATAACATGGACATGCAAGGCAGTGGCAATGAGGTAAGTGCATTACAAACTGGTGAATGGCATGAAGCTGTAATTACAAGCGCTACAGGCGACGATAATGCAGTAATGGTAGAGCAAAATGGCTTTTATAATACATTCAGAGTGTCCTCGCTACAAGGTAACGATAACGAGTTAGATATTGAACAAGACGGCGATCAAAATGCTGTAACACTTACAGATCTTTACGGTGACAATAATGAGTTTGGTGTTGAGCAAGAAGGTGCTGACAACACTGTTAATTTCACTGCTATTGTAGGTAACGATAACGAAGTAGGCATAGACCAAGAAGGCTTGGCTAATAATGTTGATTCAGCTTTATTTGAAGGCGAAAACAACGAAGTAATGGCGATGCAAAATGGTGACTTTAATACAACAACTGCTGAGTTAATTGGTAATGATAACGAACTTACAGCCATTCAAAATGGTAGCGAGAATGAAGCATACATGGGCGTGTTAGGCTCAGATAATGAATTTACAATTAGCCAATTTGGCGACGTTAACTCTGCTCATTTAGTGAACTTTAATGGCTTAGAAAATGATGTAAACCTTACCCAACTGGGTGAAGAAAACATCGCGGTTGTTGAATCGTCTTACCCTGACGTTTCGCTGACATCTAACGAAAACGACATCGAAATTACGCAAGACGGCCTGCAAAATGAAACCATGGTTACACTTGCAGGTATTCTTGATAGCAACTTCAACCAAATTGATATTGCGCAAAATGGCGACTTTAACCTTATCGACATGATGGTAGAAGGCAGTGGCCACAGCATAGATATTTCACAAGAAGGTGAAAATAACTGGGTTGTAGGTACTGAACAATCACCGTTTTTAGTAGGTGGTGAAAACGTCACATTCAATGTCACTCAGCTAGGCAATGACAATATTGTTGAAGGGGGTGTTATTGGTGTTAATAGTACCGTAACGGTTACTCAAATTGGTGACGGTAATACAGCCACAATTACACAAATGTAATTAATAACAATAAAGGGGAGCTTCAACTCCCCTATTCTAAACTATGAAAATAAATAAAAAAATCAATCTCCTGCTCTTACTCGCTTTGTATTTGGCCCCTCCAGGTGTTGCTGCAGATGAACTTGAAATTGACGGGTTATTACTTGATAGAAGCATTAGCCGATTTGGTCATCAATTTTACTATGAATTTTCAGATTACTGGCGAGACTTGCCTTCAACCGCTGGTTTTAACATTGAAATCAAAGAAACGGTAATACCCAAAGCTGGCACAAAGCTTACTCTTGTAATGAACAATCAAACTATATATGCAACCTATTTAGGACGCAGATTAGAGCCATTAGACGCACGCGTTGAACAAGCGGTCTATACGGTAATTGATGCAATGGCTCGCTCAAACATGGCTACATCTTCTAAGGATATGGCTTTAAATGGATGGTAAAATGAAAAAAATAATATTTACAATAATAACAACATTATCCTTTTGCGCATCAGCAACTGAAATGGTTTACACCCCTATAAACCCTAGCTTTGGTGGCAACCCACTCAATGCCAATATGTTATTGAGTAAAGCGCAAGCTCAAAATAAACACAAAGCGCCTTCAATCGAAAAAGGCTATGCTGAGCAATTTCAGGACTCGCTTGAGCGCACCTACCTAAACCGTATGGTACGTGAAATAACAGACATGGCCTTTGGAGAAGACATAGAAGATAGTATTTTTGACCAAGACTCAATTTTTATGAGCGGCGATTATCAAATTGAAGTCATCACCAGCACCGCTGATACCATTACAGTCAAAATAACGAATATCATTGATGACACCGTCGTGATTATTGAAGTACCGAGGTTTGGATAATGAAAAAAACAATAACAATAACAATAACAATAACAATAACAATAGCGATATTGATGCTACTAAGCGGGTGCTCAACATTAGGAAAATTAATTCCGCCTTCTCAACAAAGTGCCATGAGCCTTGAGCCGACAGAAATATTTAGCGACTTAAAAAACTTACCAAAACCAGCAGGCAGTATACCCGTATCAGTTTACTCATTTAGAGATCAAACAGGCCAATACAAACCACAAACAAATGTAAGCTCTTTTTCTACTGCCGTAACACAAGGGGCTAATTCTATTTTAGTGCAAGCGCTTCATGAGTCGGATTGGTTTACGCCGGTCGAACGTGAAGGTCTGCAAAATATATTAACGGAAAGAAAAATAATTAGAGCAGCCCAATCAGAAAATCCAAACAGTGTTGAACTCCCTCCATTAACCACCGCTAAAATAATTTTAGAAGGGGGTATTATAAGCTACGATACCAACGTAAAAACAGGTGGTTTAGGGATGGAATATTTTGGTATTGGTGCTTCTGAACTTTACAGAGAAGATGCTATATCAATATATTTACGTGCTGTAGACGTACGAACAGGGCAAATACTCTTGAGCGTTGCCACCAGCAAAAAGGTATTAAGCCAAGAAATGAGAGCAGGCTTTTTTAGATATGTAAGTTACAAGCGCCTAGCCGAAGCTGAAGGTGGCTTTAGCGACAACGAACCCATGAGTATATGCGTTACTCAAGCAATAGAAAAAGCACTAACCGACCTTGTTACAAAAGGAATCGATAAAGGGTTGTGGGCTCAAAAAGCAGCGTAATATTTAAATTTAAAATTATAAAGGCTACTTAATGTAGCCTTTATAATTTAATGGTTACTGAATTTTTGCCGCAACTAGCTACTTTGCCATTGGCAATAATACTGCCACATACCGCTGGGCCCAATTTGCAAGCTCTACCCTATTGCGTGAATTTGTTTTTTTAAAAGCACTGTATAAATGCGTTTTAACAGTGTGATCACTTATATTAAGTTTATCCGCAATTATATTATTACTAGCCCCTTGAGCTATTAAATGAATAACCGATTTTTCTCGCTTAGTTAAATGAGCGTAGTCATCCTGCTTTAAACTAATATCGTCTTGTAAAGAATTAAAAGATGAAGCAACTAATAAAATATCGCTAAACGCTTTAGAAATTACTTTTCGGGTAAACCACAATTCATCCGATGTGACCCTAACTAACCCTTTAAAAATAACTTCTGGGGCATCCGATTTATAAAAAACGCCATTTATATGGTTCATTAATAAATTTTTTTCGCAAACGGCTTCTTGCTCTACATTAAATAAAACAACCTTATGCTTTTTAGCCAAACAGAGTAAATCAGCAGGAAGTAAATCTAACCAATTATTTTTAGCACCATCAATTAAATATAAATCAAACTTGTCGCGTGCGTCTTGTTTAGGTAATGCATCATCCATTTTTATGTCACCAAAAATAGCCTGCATTGTTTTTAGTATAATGGTATAGCTTTCACAATGAAAAGAAGATTGAAAGGTTGTTTTTACAAATACGGTGTGAGGTTTGAGCATAAATTTCATCCTTGAAACATTTACACCACACTACCTAATTTAAAAACAACTTACAATGCGATTTTGGTATTAAATGAAAACGATAAAAATTTATAAGTAATATTAATTTATTAAAAATCAATTAATTAAATAAATTCATTTGAATTTTGTATAGTAAACAACTGCTCTGATCAGTCATCACAGAGCGTATAAAAGCGCGAAGTTACGCCATTTGTCCAACCAAAACCTTGCTGTACTGCATACTCACCGCCACCTGCTTTTAGCTGTGGCTCACACACATTATACTTTTCTAGTAAGCACTTATTTTGAGCAAAGTCTTGCTCGACCATAGTTAACCAATTTTGCATAATACGCTTACTAAGGCCGCTAAAGCCGTAGTTATTAAGCCCTTTTACGCTAAACCATTGAAGCGGAGCCCAACCATTTGGGCTATCCCATTGCTGTGGCGTATCTGTAATAGTGGTCACTACACCACCATCTTTTAAAAAGTCTTGCTCTATAAGTTTAGCAACCTGCTTAGCTTGTTCATCACAAGCCACATTTACAAACAGGGCTGTACTTGCTGCAGCGCTTAATACGTCAGACTGACTCGCTTTACTGTGATTGTAATCAACAAAAAAGTGATGCTCATCGCTCCATAAGTACGTATTTATAAGCTGTTTTCTATTAGCGGCATAGGTATTAAATACCTCGGCTTGCGTGTTATTACCTAATAAAGTGTAAAACTCACTAAGCTGATTTTCTAAGTTGTACATTAAGCAATTTAAGTCAATTGGCACTATATCTGTTGTTTGTATTGAACTTAGCGAAAGCGGCTCGGCTAACCAGCGAGAGCTAAAATCCCACCCCGATTCGCACGCGGCACGAATATTGCGATAAAAATCAGGCTTTTCATGATCTGCAAAATCATGGGCTAACTCTAAATCTTCCCTAAGCGACTCGGCCCTAGGAGCAGCCTCATCGTCCCAGTAACGATTTAAAACGCCACCACAATTGAGCTTTACTACACGCTTAACGGCTGTTTGGTCAGTATTTAAATTATCTGCACCTTGCATCCAAAACGCATACTCTTTTTCAAGCGCGGTAACACAACTTTTTAGCCAGGCTAAGTTATTCGATTTGCTGTGCACATGTTGCCATAATAATTGCACCATAAGCGCTAAAATTGGCGGCTGGGAGCGAGATAAATAGTAGCGACGGTTACCATTTGGAATGCACCCAAAATCGTTTATTAAATCAATAAAGTTTTGCAGCATATCTTCAACAATGTCGGCTTTATTAGCGTCAATTAAGCCAAGCGCTGTAAAGTAACTATCCCAATAGTATATTTCCTGAAAACGCCCACCCGGTACAATATAGCTGTGCTTAAGTGCTAATAATGAATCGGCTTTAGGCGTGTCTGCTTCGCGGCGTAAACCATCCCACAGCGAGTTGATGTAACTTTTTACACTTGAAGTATTTACCTCAGTACTCATTTTTAATAGCGAGGTTGTTAAAAAGTGAGCGTTTACAAACTCTTTAAGATCAATGTTGCTAAGTGGTGCTACTTGCTCGTAACTTTCACACGCACTTTGCCAATTGGTACGTGCGGTAGCATCTGCAAATGTTTTACAGTCACTAAAAATATGCTGTGTTTGTACATCTTTAAATAATTGGCTATCAAAAAAATTCATAACAATCCTAAAAATTTAAGCATTAGCTGTATGTTGAGAAATGGCATGGGTGCGTTTTTTAAAAATAATCACGCTAATAAAAATCAAACTAATGGGTATTAAAGAAAGGTAAAATGCATGTTGCCCGCTAAAGTGCTCAAACACATAGCCTGTGATCATTGAACCCGTTGTGCCACCCAATGCAGAAAATACAACGATTAAACCAGTCATGGCCGCATGCTGATATTTTGGTAGCGCATTTAACATCACAGAATTTAATACTGGGTAAATAGGTGCCATAAAAAAGCCAATAAGAGGCAAAATAAATGCCGCTAACGGAGCGTCAAATAAGCTTTTAACCGCAGCAGTTGGTAAGTTTTCAGTAAGCGGCAACGTAATAATAATAAGTGATGCCATCGCAACAAGGCAGCCACATAAAACAAAAAACCAATTAATGTGTTTAAGCACCTGCCCTGCAACTAATCGACCCAGCGCAAGAGCGGCGGCAAATATGCTAGCTAACTGAATGCTTATAGCTACAGGTAACTGTAATACTTGGTTATTAAAGGTTGGTAACCAAGTTCCAACTCCTTGCTCTATAAGTACATATAAAAAAGCACTTATAATAAAAATAACAACAAGTGGTTGGTAAGTTAGCTTTAACATGGCCACAAAGTCACTTAAGCTCGAACTACTCTTATCGCTTTGAAGCGCAGGCTTAATAGGTGCAGCTACAACGCTTACAATCACAACTAAAGTAAGTGCCGCCAGTGCATAATATACATTTAGCCATGCACTAGGCTCATTGGGATTTATAAATGCCGTAAAAATCCAGTAGCCGCTTAATACACCCACCATAAAAATACCTTCTATGGTGTTTAATAACGACGAATGGCTATTTGCATCGTCTGTTACTTGGCCAATAATTGAATAAACAGAGACTTTTACTACAGCAAAACCACAGCCAATAGCCGCAAATAGCACTTTAAACATATAAAAGTCGCTAATCATTGCGGTGCTTACACAGGCCGCTGCAACCACAGTTAATGCGCCAAGCATAGCGAGTTTATAACCCAGCCTAGGGATAAACGATGCAACAGCAAAAGACATTATCGCAATCGATAAATCTTTAAATCCTTCCAGTACCGATGCTTCTGTTTTACTAACGCCTAGCGTATTTATTGCCTGCAAAATAACGGTACCTACGCTATTTAATAATATTGCAAAAATAAAATAGCTTGCAGCAATTGCCAGTGTGATTTTTGTTTTACTCATAGCTTGCCCTACTTACAACGCAATGCATTGTAACTTTATAAGCTAATGACCTTAGGGTATTAGCGTGTGTGTGTCAGTGAAGCTTGAGTGTAGTGTAGAATAAAATTCATTGCAATCGTTTGCATTTCAACTTTAACAATTAATACACATAGCTATAAATTAGCGCTTGCTAGACTGGCGAGTTATTAATTCTATATCAATAACTTGAGACTCTACTTTTTCGCCTAAAAATTGTTGCATCAACTTTTTAACTATCAAAGAGGCAGCTAACTGGGTGTTTTGTTTAATTGTAGAAAGTGATGGGTGGCTTATATCTGCCATTGCAATATCGTCAAATCCAACAAGAGCAACATCGTTTGGAATACTCACATAACGCTCTTTTAAGGCTTTCATTGCCCCGAGTGCAACCATATCACTACAGGCAACAATAGCATCAAAATACAGGCCTTTTTCACGCAGTAAATGGTTTACTGCTTGATAAGCAGAACCACTTGTA
This sequence comes from Pseudoalteromonas sp. S408, assembly GCF_005886645.1. Taxonomy (NCBI): domain Bacteria; kingdom Pseudomonadati; phylum Pseudomonadota; class Gammaproteobacteria; order Alteromonadales; family Pseudoalteromonadaceae; genus Pseudoalteromonas; species Pseudoalteromonas sp. S408. The sequence goes on from NZ_PNDY01000009.1 coordinate 135,475, forward strand.
ATATCAATTGAAACAACGTGTTGCTCTAGTTTATGTGTTGAAAGCGCAGCAGCGTAGCCGCGGTGTCTTTCGCTAATTTCGCCGTGTTCTGGGTCACCTAAAAACACAATATTTTTAGCACCATGCTCTATTAAATGCGCCGTTGCTTGCATACCGCCCAGGTAATTATCACTGCCTACTATAGGGTAGCTGCTAGTTGTTTTAGGGTCTCCCCACACCACTAATGGAATACCAGCTTTAGCGGCAGCCTCTATATTGCGCTGGTCTTTACCTTGTCCAACAACAATGATTCCGTCGGCTCTGCGTCCGTTAATAAAATAATTGGCCCAATCGTGTTGCGCCATTATGGAATTAGATAATAAAAGCTCTAGCCCTTGTTGATTTAGTGCTAGGTTAATTTCGCTGACTACTTTTAATAAAAACGGATCACTAATTGACTGCTCTGTTTGCACATCAAGGTTAATAATAACAGCAACTACATTTGTTTTTTGGGTGCGCAAACGACTGGCTGCCGTGTTTAGGCTAAAATTATGCTTTTTTGCGAGCTGCTGAAGTTTGTCGCGTGTTTCTTGCTTTATCAATGGGTTGTCATTTAATGCGCGCGAAACGGTAGAGGTAGATACGCCTGCTAATTTCGCTAAATCAGCTAATTTAATTTTTTTATTGTTCATGAAAACCTTGAGCCGCTTTGAGTTCGCTAATATAAATTGTAACTAGCTGACAATATAGCATTATTAATTTTTACTGGCGCGTTCCAGCTACAAAAAATCAATTCATTTGGTATTACGCTTAATAATCCAACAAATTAAATTCATAAATAATTTACAAATAAGTATTGCAAACGTTTGCATTTATCTCTAAGGTTTCACCATATACAGCCTGTTTACATTAACTTTTACTAATGGCGCTGTAAAAACACACTGTTTAACACACTAAAAACGGGATCACACATGAAATTCAATAAAGCAAAAAGCACACTAGCGTGTGCCATAACTTTAGCCCTAAGCTCACACGCTGCGTTTGCCCAAGAGCAAGCACAAGAAACCAAGGTTGAGCGCATTGTTGTTTCAGGCACGCCCACTGGCGTTGGTATCAGAAAAATTGATGCCGGCTACGCTGTAACAAATATTGATAGCCAGCAAATTATTAAACTGTCACCTAAAAGCACCGCCGACCTTTTTAAAGCCGTGCCGGGTGTATGGGTAGAAAGCTCGGGTGGTGAGTCGGGCGCGAATGTATTTGTACGTGGTTTTCCTGGCGGCGGTGACGCCCCGTTTTTAACGTTAAGTATTGAAGGTTCGCCTGTTTACCCTGCCCCTACATTATCTTTTTTAGAAAATTCATCGTTGTTTAGAATTGATGAAACAATAGAGACAATGGAAGCCTTACGCGGTGGTCCAAACCCTGTTTTATCTAACGGGCAACCAGGTTTAACAACAAATTTTCGCTTAAAGAGAGGCAGCGAAGATACCGAAGGCTTATTTAAATACACCACATCAGATTACGACTTACAGCGTGTAGATGCGGTTATGAGCGGCGAAATCACCGACGATTTATACTTTATGGTAGGTGGATATGTTAAAAGCTCACCCGGTATTCGTGATGCAGGCTTTACCTCTGAGAAAGGCAGCCAATTCACAATTAATATAACTAAAGATTTAGATAACGGTGAGCTTAACTTTTACACTCGCCAAACAGATGACCACGGTGCATGGTACCTACCTACCCCATTAAATATAGAAGGGATAGATGCAGGGTACACACAACTTGGCACATTAAACCGCCAAGCAACAATATTCACCGGGCCTGATGCACAAGCACATGATATAGACCTAGGTGATGGCCGAGGCTGGGATGGGCATGTTTCGGGCGGTAGCATTAAATTAGAGTTTGATAATGGTTGGCAATTATCAGATCGCTTTAACATAACCAAAGGCGATGCGAATACGTTTGGCCTAGTACCAAGCGGCTCAGCTACAACAGTTGGGGACGTTGCTGATAACGGCCAAACCGCGTTTGGCGCAGTAACCAATACAGAATACGCAAGCAATACCCCTATACAACAGCTTGGACGCTGGGTTGTACTTAAAGAAATTAGCTCATTTACTAACGATTTAGCGTTTTCAAAGCAATTTGATGACTTATCAGCCTCGTTTGGTTACTACACAGCAAGCACATCGGCAAACGATTGGTGGAGTTTAGGTAATACGGCTTACCACGTATTAGAAGCAGGCGGTGAGTCGTTGACTGGTATTGAGTGTAATCAAAGCACCGACGGCTGCGATTTTAACTACGATATAAGTTCAACAGGTGATGCACGCACCAACGCATTTTATATTACCACTCAATATAAATTTGCCGACGACTTTACCTTAGATGTAGGCATTCGCCACGAAAACCATGAAGTAGAATACAGTGTTGATGAAGGCCTAGACGGTATAATCACAAAGACTGTTAACTACGATGAAAGTAAGACCTCGTGGACAACCGGTATTAACTACTCTATTAACGATGATATGGGCGTATTTGCCCGTGTTAACCGAGGCTATAAAATGCCTTACTTTGACGACTTTAGAGATAACTTTAGCGCTTATGAAGGCGGCGAAAAGCTAATTAAAGAAGTAACTCAAGGTGAATTTGGCTACAAACTTATTTCAGACTCTACCGACTTTTACGCCACTTTATTTGTGAATGAAGTAAAAGGCGACACATTTGTACGCCGCCCAGGCGTACCTGCTGAAATTTTAACTAATGAAGCATATGGTGTTGAGCTTGATTATAACTTTAATCATCAGTCGGGTTTTTCGGTTAATTTAAATACCACACTACAAGAAACCGAAATTACGCAAAGCCCTACAAATGAAGGCAATACATCGCAGCGCCAGCCTAAATGGCAAGTGCGTGTAACGCCAAGCTACGACTTTGAGCTACAAGGTATGTACGCCACGTTATACGGTACACTTTCGGCAGTTGATGACCGTTTTGGTAACAACGAAAACACAGTGACTCTTGGTGGCTACGAAAAAGTAGACTTAGGCTTAATTTTAGAGCCAATAGAAGGTATAAAGCTTCAAGTAGCTATTGATAACTTAACTGATGAGCAAGGTATTACTGAGGGTGACCCACGTAATGCCGACGCGCCAAACGGTCGCTATATTATGCCGCGTACTACGCGCTTTAGTATAAGTTACGAATTTTAAATCCACTTAATAACAAAGGGAGCTTAGCTCCCTTTATTTTATTTTTTCTTTAAGTTTATTAAGCGCGTCAACCGAAAAACCACGGTCGTAAAAATGCAAAATTTTACCTGCTTTATTAATTAAAATTACACGAGAATTATTTGGGTTTTGATTGCCCGTAAATTTTTGTACTGCCTCTCCATCTTCATAAATGGTAATAACTCCGCCCCACAGCTCCTTTGGAATACCTTTGCGCATACCATTATCAATGAACGTACTAAACATACGTGGTGCCATGCCCGCAATGGTAGGTAGCTCATAAGTAGGGAGTGTTACACCGGCCATATCTAGGCCAATTAACCAGCGATCAATATCAAACTGGCTGTCTTGTTTATAGCCTATAAGCAGCAAGGTTTTTTCAGTGGTAAAATCACTCGGAATAACAAATTCTTTTTTCTCTAAACTTTCACCAGTGATTGTTGGAAATTGCTTTCCGACAACTTGCTGATTTGGGTATTGTGATGCGCAGCCTGTTATTAACAGTAACAAAAGCATTGTAAATATTGATCTAATCATTCTAATTAGCCTGTTTTTATAATAAATTTAGTGACTTATACGCAAACAAAAAGAGCGTCGATCTTTTTTAAAGCGCATGCTGCGCAATATAATGTTTAAATTTATCGACCTTCATTGGCCGGCCATATTTCCACCCTTGACCGTAATGCACACCAGCTGTTTTTAACATAGTCTCTTGCTCTGTTGTTTCTATTCCTTCAGCTACACAGGTGTAGTTAAACTTACGCACTAACTCCATAATATTCGGGATCATAGACGCTTTTAAACCTTGTGTTGCTATATCTTGAACAAAGGTGCGGTCTATTTTTAACTGATGAAAACTTAAATTTTGTAAGTTTCTCAAATTGGAGTAACCCGTTCCAAAATCATCAAGCGACAAGTTAAAACCAGACTCAACCAATGTTCTAAAATGCGCATGGGCAATACTGGTATCGAGGTACTCGTCTTCTGTTATTTCTAAGCAAATAGTAAATCGCGAATTAATAAGTGCAGGCTCTTGTGTCAACAGCGATACATTGCCCTGCTCTACATCACAAGGAAATATATTAATAGACACTTTAAAACCCGTTGGTAAATCATCTAATACTGTAAGCTCTTCAATTACTTTTGCTACCATTGATTGGGTAAACGACCACGTTAAATTATTCTTGCGTATCACCGGAATAAATTCATCAGGGTAAAGCGACCCGTATTTATCTTGAAAACGAGCTAGCACTTCACAGCCAACGACATTACCCGAATGCAAACAAATAATAGGTTGGTAAGTCCAATAAAATGAGCCTTTAGCTACCCCTTTGCGTACTCTGTTATTAATAGAACGCCGAGCGGCAATTTGATAATCCACTATTAGCGCACTCGACACACCCGTTAGGCAAGTTAAAATGAGTGAAATAATCAGTAAAAACTGATTGTCGGCAAAAAATTGGCTCCAAGGAGTTCTAACTGCAACACAATACCCTTTATTTTTTTCGCTGCACATAAATGCGGTTTCAAATGGTATTTGTTTGTGATTTGCAAGCTCTTTACTTAATCCGCTTTTACCCGCCAAATGAAATGCATCTGAACCCGACTTATAAGTAATTTCCCAATACGGAGCTGCAATATTGCTGCGACTGATAGCCGCGGTATCCATAATTAAATTATAGTTACCCTGCCTAACTATCACGACCTGCATTATTCGTTCTTCAAAAAGTAAAATTTTCAACTTAGGCTCAAACCGAACTCTAATGTTATTGTCGTTATTACTTTCGAGGTTGTTGCGAATGTAGTCGGGGGTTCTATCGTTTATGGGGGTTTTTAGTACACCCGAGCCCGTTGTACAGACAAGCTGATTATTTTTAAAAAAGCCAATATCTACAACATACTTGGCATCAAAAAGTGCACGTCGCATTTCAAGGAGGTTTTCGTTGCTACATTCTGAGAAATTAAATGAATTTAAAGGAAAAAGAATTTGACGACGCTCGCTTACAGCAGCGTCTATGTGGCTAACAATTTGTTTTGCATCTTTTTGTATTGCAGCTGCTAATTTGTGCCCAGCAAAATACAATAAAACTAAGCTACCCACTACAAAAACCAAAACACCGGTTAAAACTGCAATTAATGACTTTTGTTGGTATTTTTTCATTATGTCCTTATTGCCTATAAAGCATTCACTATCAGTGTGTTCTCCATCATTGCATAATCAGCCTTAAATGCAAATAAGCTCACAATATTCATAGTAAATAGCATACTTATAATTTAAACGTTAGCGTTCATTACGCATAAGCTTCATTTATTAAATTACACATCAAAGCCGCTACTTTAGCGTGCCCATCAGCATCAATATGCACCCCATCAATAGCTGAAACAGTAATACTTTGCTGTAAGTCACAAAAGTAGTTTTTTTTAGCACGGGCAATATTTTCAAACTCTTTTTTTAATGCCTCGTTTTTACTCGGTGCGCCCTCGTAAACATGTTTATATTGCCCTACACACTTTACATAAGCAGGGCTTAAAATTATAAGCTTGGGTTGTTTATTACCTTCATAAAACTCTTCAATACTGTCTAGTAAGTTTGTTAAGCCTTGACCTATTTGCTCAGGCGTTAATTTAAAGCGCTGTTTTAAATCGTTAGTACCCAAGGCAATAATTATAACAGCCAAAGAGTGCGCTTCTAAAAGCGGCTTTAAATAACTTACACCCGATAACTCCCCAATAAATGGCGGGTTATTTACAAGCGTACGGTTAGGTTGTCCCGCCTCTATTACTGTAAATTGATCGCCCAACATTTCAGCTAACACCAACGGCCATCTAACCTTGCCCTCAAAACGCTTTCCCGTTACGGGGTTTAACCCCCATGTATTTGAGTCACCAAAACATAAAATAGCTTTTTTCATTAAAATGGATTCAAAGTGTAGCCTTGCTGCTGAAGTTGAGCATGCGCGGTCATAGCAGATAAAGACATGGTAACACCCTGTATTAGGTGTTTAGGCGCTACTTTAAAATGCGTAGCCGACTGCCCGCATACAAATACCTGCGTGTTGTTTGCCAATAATTGTTTTATTAAGCTTGCGTTTTTATTATTAACGTTAAAGCGTTTTTTATATTCATCGTTCGATAAAACATCCTCACTTGCACCACCATGAATAACTAACGCTAATTTAATGTTCTCTGGTTTAACGCCATGTGCTACATGCATATTGATAAAGCGAGCAAGTGAGTTCATTGCATTATTTTGCTCCCCTTTTTTAGCGGCATCGGCCACATCAAACGCTATTTTGAATTGAGTCGAATTATTAATTTGCGCATGTTCTGGCACGTTATAATAATAACCAAAACCACTAATAGGCTGCTCATTAGCGAAAGATAATGGGCTTAATATTAAAAATAACAGTAAGTATTTCATAAACAATCCGTTTGTTTTTTTGCTTATAAATAAAGTACCAGATGCGTTGAACAAAAGGCAGTTATTCACGCTAAAGTTTGCGAACTTTTATGGTGGTGCGTTAAAAACTGCATCCCTAAATAACTAAATGTATTTTTAAACATCGCAACAAAGGCATCTGGCGCCTCACTTGACGATGCATTAGACAACAGTGAAAAATCTTTACTGCGCAGTAAACGCAACTTTGGTTTTAAATGTTCGTCATCCATGTAATCGGTAATTCTATCTATGAATGTTTTCATTTGTGTTGTGGTGCTGTACCAATAAACTGGCGAGGCAAATACCCAATGGTCGTAATGTAAAAGTGACTCAAAAAGCGAGAAAAACTCATCATCACTGTAGTTTTTACTGTAACTGTAAGGCGGTATTTTAAATTTATCTAAACACACAACATGCAGCTCATTTTGCTCAGCAAAACTTTTAACATGTGCGGCTGTGTTACCATTTTTTCGTGCCGATGAATAAATAATAACGGTGTTACGACTAAGTTTTTGTTGCATTTTTCCAGCTCCTTTTTTAATGTTGAAGAAAGCTTAAAACCTCAAGTTATATTGAGGTCAATACAAGGAAAAAGATTAATGCCTGCTGAGCAAAAAAAACTTATCGACGCCACTTTAACAGTAGGTTACGTAGCAAAAAGAAGTGGTGTGAAGGTGTCTACATTACACTTTTACGAAACCAAGCAATTAATAAAAAGCTGGCGCAACAGCGGCAATCAACGCCGCTACAAACCCGACGTACTTCGCCGAGTGGCCGTAATAAAAGCGGCACAAACAATGGGCATTTCGCTAGACGATATTAAACAAACACTTGCCTCACTCCCCGATAACCGTACGCCCACTAAAAAAGATTGGTCTGCGCTTTCAAAACGCTGGCAAGCTCAACTAGATGAACGCATAGCGTATATGCAACTTATACACGACCGCGTAGATGGATGTATTGGCTGTGGGTGTTTATCACTCAACAGTTGCCCTATTTATAATAAAGACGATCATTTAGGGAGTGAGCAAAGTGGAGCAGTATTGTTAAACACAGGATAATTTAATCCAAAAAATGATGATTGACCTATAAAATAATAAACCAGTAATAATTATAATTAGCTAATACGATATTGATTATAGGCAGAGCATTCTTTAGAATGCTCTGCCTAAAAAGGAAGCAATACAAAAGGATTTTGCAATGACCCCTACAACTCCCTCTACCCAGAGTGAAACAAAAAGCCCTGCAGCTACTCAAAAGTTAGCTCAGGCTCTCAGAACCGTTGATAATAAAGAACTAAAAAGTACAGGCTTTTGGTTAAATCAGTTTTTTATGGTGATCTCGACAATTTTTGGTGTTTATCTGGCCGCACAAAGTGGCTTAGAGCAAGCCTTAAAATTTGATTCATTTAGTAAAATAGAAGATAACTACTACCTCAGAACATCTTTATTTGATGAAGTTAATGATAATGCAAATACCGTTGCAGAGTACGCCGAACGCTTATCAAAAAGCCCACCAAAATCTGAAATGGAATTTTTTAAGCCTACCTTAGAGAAGTATATTTGGAAAACAATGCAGTTTTCGCCTACTACACTCGAAACACCCAGTGAATTTTTGACTAAAATTCGTAGGTTTTATTCTAGAGCCGAATTTCTAATTAACGCTGCCATTGAAAGAAAAATGTCAGCTAAACAAGCTGCAATAGAGCTAAAAAAAATAACTAATTTAATTAAAAATGAAACATTACCCGCCTTAAAACAAAACGCGGAACAATTAAAAATGGAATTAAAACAGAATAATATTTCTGTCGGATCACTAAAGGAATTAACAAATGCCAATTAAACATTGCCCTCATTGTAAAACCCATGCTTTAGAAGTCACAAATTATCAAGGTGAAGAAATAGATATATGCCGTGAATGTGGCGGCCTTTGGTTTGAAAAAAATGAAGTTAATCGCATGATTGACGAAATTAACGATGGTCCTGTAGGTGACAAATTTGAAACAAGCTTTGGTGATTCATTAGGTATTTCAGAACTTGACTGCCCTGATTGTGATAAAAGCTTGGAACGTTTTCATCTTCTAGAAGATTTTCACACCGAAATTGATATTTGTAGGCATTGTGATGGTACCTGGATTGATAAAGATGAACTAGAAGGAGTTGAAAACAGCCCAGAATTAAAAGCGAGCCTAAACGAGCTAAATCAAGGAACAAGCTGGAAAACGTATTTTTTTCAATTTTTAACTCAAATGCCTGTTGAATATAATATAAAACCTCAGCGAAAAGCATGGGTCACTTTCGGTTTAGTTGCACTCAACACATTAATTTTTACTTTATACTTTTTCAATAAGGAAACATTTGGCATTGCTCTTGAACTTTTTGCCATGACGCCCGCAGATATAAGTCAAGGTAATAAGGTATGGACCCTACTAACTTGTGTGTTTCTGCATGGTTCAATAATGCACCTACTTGGTAACATGTACTTTTTATATGTTGTTGGTGACAACTTAGAGGATGTTTTAGGGCATAAGCGCTTTTTAATCTGGTATTTAGTGTGTGGGCTAATTGCTTCTCTCTCCAGTTACCTTGTTAGCCCTACATCTGCAATACCTAGCGTAGGTGCAAGTGGTGCAATTGCAGGTTTATTTGGTATGTACTTAATGTGGTTTAGGCATGCCAGCCTCACTTTTATGATTATCATTTACCAGAAAAAACTTTCTGCAGCTTGGTTTTTTGCAATTTGGTTGATTATAAACATATCTGGTGCGTTAAGCGGCCCTGATGGCATTGATTATGGCGCACATATTGGGGGCTTTGTTGCCGGATTATTGATTGGATATTTCTTAAAAAATAAAATTTTACAACAAAACCCTATCATTCGCTTACTCAATCAAAGCGAAGCACAGCTAAAGCGCTAATATTGTGATTCAATCACCTCCCCACTGATTCAGTTGTTTCTCAGTGGGGAGGGGTTAAAGGCTTAACTTAGCCATTTCCAAATACCCAAGAAACTCTAAAGCAAAAAAATATAAAACTATATTTAATAAAATGCACACCCAAAGTACCGTTATAAAACGCTTTTTTTGTGATTTATGACGCAATAATTGCTGAGCAATTAACGCCCCGGGCCACCCTCCACATAGTGCTAATAAATGAAGAGTTCGTTCGCTCGTGCGGCTTACTTTTTTATTTACCGACTGCTTAGCTTTTTGTTTATCCCACGCATACATAATAAATGTTATGGCACTAATAACCGTTATATAAGTAGGCGCAAAAATAGTTATGCCCCATTTAAAATGTGCAACCCATAATATGAATATAAAAAATAAGGATAGAATTATTAAGGTTTTCTTTATCAAGTAATTATCGCCTATACTAGTTTGTATCAGTTCAAATAATAAGAGAATAATTATGACATATTTTAAAGCGCTCCTTTGTACTTTATGCTTTTTAGCTTTTACAACCCACGCAAAAGAACAACCACTTAAACTTGATAAACACCTCAGTGTATTTCAGCCTTATTTAGGGTCGTGGCAGGCCGATTTTGATGTTGTACCAGGCGCTAAACCCGTTCAAGACGTGGGCTTATGGGAGCGTGCACTCAATGGTAAGGCAATAAGAACAAAGCACTCTATTAATGAGGGTGAATATGGTGGCGAGTCGATGATTTTTTACGATAGTAAAAAAGAGTCATTGGTTTTTTATTATTTTACAACAGCCGGCTTTTACACAAAAGGCACTATAAAAGTACTCAGCCCTACGCAATTTGTTGCTTACGAAGAGGTTACTGGTAGTAAAGAAGGTATTACTAAAGTGAAGTCGACCAGTGATTTAAAAAATGAAAAGTTAGTTGTGTCTACCTCCTACTTAAAAAAAGGTGAATGGACTAAACCAGAATCACGTATTTATACACGTAGCAATCAAGCCGTTAAATTTAAATAGCTATCATCGTTTACAGTACAAAAAAGGCAGCCCCGCTGCCTTTTTTGTTAATTAATACGCGATTATTTTGCGAATTTTTTAAATGGTTCGTCCACTGGCGTATTTGCTAGGTGGTTAGTGTAGTTGCTCATTACCTTTTGCGATAAACCTACAATAATTTCTAGTAGTTGCTGTTGGCCGTAACCGGCTGCAAAAAACTTTTCAATTTGCTCATCGCTAATTACGCCACGTTCACGCGTCATAGCCAGTGTTGTTTCACGTAGTGTTTCTAGTTTTGCATCTGCAAGTGGTGTTTTGTTTACTAGTGCATCAACAATACCTTGGTCAACTTTCATTGAAGCGGCAATTGCGCTGTGCGCTGGTACACAGTAATGACACTCATGCTCAACGTTAATTGACTGCCATACTACTGTTAGCTCTTCTGCGTTAAACGATGTTTTTTGAAATAAGTCGTGCAGTACTTGGTAACCTTTTAATAGCGTTGGTGCTTCAGCCATTACTGCATGTAAATTAGGTAGCATGCCAAATGCAGCAACTGAATCGGCTAATAAAGGTTTTGATTCTTCAGGTGCGTTTTCTGCTGTGTATAAAGTAAATTCTGCCATTGTTAGCTCCAAAAATGAGTTGTTTATGTAACGTCGAAATACATAGTATTTGATTTTGAGCGATTGCTCAAGTTAAAATTGAGCGAATGTTCAAATTAATTGAGAAACAGCATGGTCAATAAAGTAAAGTTTGAGCGCGAGAAGGTTGTTCGCCTTGCCAGTCAGCTATTTTGGGAGAAGGGATTTAACGCCACTTCTACTCGTGATCTACAAGATGCAATTAATATGCGCCCAGGCAGTATTTATTCTGCGTTTGGCTCAAAGGAAGGACTTTATATTGAGTCTTTAAAAAACTATACCATGCAAATAGAAGACCAAATAAAATCCTGTTTATTGGCGTCACCTACTATTATTGGTGGTTTACAAACGTTTGTTGAGAACGTGATTATTAAAGATAAAAAAAATGCCCCGAGCGCTATTTGTATGTTGGTAAAAGCAAATTGCGAATTTGCCGACGAAGACAGCGGTTTGTATTCATTAAGCCTTGATTTATCAGATAAATTTGAAGCCTATTTAAGCGATTTATTTGCACAAGCCATTGCGCGTGAAGAGCTAAAAGGCGAGGTTAGCCCAAAAGACTACGCCCGCTTTTTTAAAGTGCAATTTACAGGCCTACGCGGCTATTTTAACCGCCCGGGTGTTGAAGAGCTTGCACAACCTATGATCGATCAAATGTTTAAAATTATGAAAACGCTCTAAACCCTTTAGCTCAATTAATGGCAAAAAAAACGGCGGTAATGTAATTACCGCCGTTTTTTATTTTTAGAAATTATGTACCTGTTAGGTTTTTAACTTATTGAGTTCGCTATCTTGTTGAGCAACTAGCTTATTGAGAACTTCGCTGCTGTCGCCAGCCTGTGAAGATAAACCAGATAACTGAGAAGCTGCATCAGAAATAAGCGTTAAATTACGGTTTATTTCCTCTGTTACTAGGCTTTGCTCTTCAGCGGCTGTTGCAATATGCGTAATTTGATTAGTTATTTCATCCACTTTTACAACCACACTGTGCAGCGCGTCAAAAGCAACAGAGGTTTCGTCAACCGCGTTTTGTGCTCTTACAACGCCTTTTTCTATTACAGTGGAAGCATTGCCAACCTCATGCAGTAGGCTGTCTATAAGGTTGCTAATGTCATCAGTAGATGAACGTGTTTTAGAGGCAAGTGCTCTTACTTCATCAGCAACAACGGCAAAACCTCGACCGTGTTCGCCAGCACGTGCAGCTTCAATGGCTGCATTGAGTGCCAGTAGGTTAGTTTGCTCTGAAATAGTTCTGATCACATCTAAAATTTGCGTTATGTCTTTACTGCGCGTGGCTACTTTTTCAACCGCTTGGTTTGCCTCTTTTATTTCTTCAGACATGGTTTTAACTTGCGTCATAGCCGACGACAAGCTCGACTCACTGCTTACCACTAAGCCGTTAATTTCGTCAGCTTGCTGCGCCGACTGCTCAGACGCTCTTGCGACTTCAAGTGCCGTTGCGCTCATTTCGTTCATAGCGGTAACAACGCTTTCTATTTCTTTAAACTGCGCCTGCACATTATGTTTTGTGTCGATGGCTATATGCTGGGCAATTTCGCCTTGTTGCTTAGTCTGATCTGATACGGCTTTAAGCTCAGCAATTAGGTCGCGTAATTTGGTTAAAAAGCGGTTAAAACCACCAGCCAGTGCAATTAGTTCGGCATGGCTGTCTACATGTAAGGTGTGTGTTAAGTCGCCTTCTGAACTGGCTAGGTTATCAACGCGTTCTTGTATTTGTTCAAGTGGGGCAATAACACCTGCTACAACAAATTTCATAACTACAAAAGCAACACCCGCAATAATTAAGCCGGTTACTAAAATAATAGTGCCCAATGCTGCTGCGGTGCTTTGCATATTTTCGCTCAAAGCTTGTGGGCCAGCCAGTGCTAAATTTGCAGGTACTTCAATAATAAGCGACCACTGAGTGTCTGCAAGCTTTATATTTATGGGGTAATTAACCAGGTAAGTGTCATCCGCTTTTAAAAGATTGTTTTCACCTCGTACCTTTTCAACTTTACTGGTAATCGTGGATGACATGGCTTCTTTGTAAGGTCGGCCAAGCTTGGTTTTGTAGTGGCTACTGCCTACTATTAAACCAAAATCACTTAATAATGTTACCTTAGCTTGACCATTATAAAGCTCTTTTGAAAGCTGCTCTGTTAACGCTTGAAAAACCGGTAACGTTAAATCAACGCCAGATATACCAACAAACCGACCATCTTTGACAATAGGAACCGTAAGAGACGTCATCATTTCTGAGTTGCCTGGCGTAATTTCGTACAGGTAGGGTTCCATAATACAGGGCTTAACGTTGTCTTTAGCACACAAATACCATTCAGACTCTCGCAGGCCAAATTCATTAAGCTTAGTGAAATATTTTTCGGCAGGGTCGTCTACAACTTGCTGCTCAACCACGCCTGCTTTACTACGCGTAAAATAAATTTCGAGTGTACCAGCACCATCAACAGAGTGACTGTAGCCGCTTGTAAATTGAGTATCTTTAGAATCATAACCGTTTACTTCAAACTGGGAGTAGATGGAAGAAAGCGATTCATTATTATTTAATATGGATTGATTAAGATTAACAACGGATTCGCGACTAAGTGCATCATTACCCGCCGTGCCACTTAATATGGCAGCGAGTGAAAAAGGGACACGGTATGCCTCGTTAATAAACCCTGCAATTCTTTCACCATATACAGCCGCATTAGCACTTAGCTTTTCTTCAACCTCTGCTACTATGTATTTTTCTGACTGGGTTGATAGCTCATCGTTGCTTGATGATAGCTGCCACCACAAAACACTAGAAAGCACCAAAACTGTTATAAATATACTGCCTACTGTAATCCACAGTAGTTTTTTTGCTAACGATATTTCTCGCATTGACCCGCCCTTTGTTTAAACTACAAATACAGTTTAGACGATTTTATTAATCAAGCTATCGATAACCGTTAACAAAATTTAATTTAATACAATACGTTGAGTTTTAACGCTTGGCTAAAAAAGCAGTCGTCACTGAGGCACTTAGTAATAGCACCACACTCACCCACAAACAGGCACTTAATCCATAAACTTGGAATACCCAACCAGACAACACAGTCCCTAATAAACGCCCCATTGCATTGGCCATGTAATAAAAGCCCACATCTAACGACACCCCATCGTCTTTAGCAAAACTTACAATTAAAAAGCTGTGTAGCGATGAGTTAATTGCAAACACAGCCCCAAAAATAAGTAGCCCAACTATTAAGGTTATGTGTACCGCTAAGTTAAGTTGCATTAAAACGGCTAATACTAAAGTAACCATGCTCAGTAACACCACCCACCAATATGCAGTGGCACTTGCTTGTTTATGAGATTGGCTGTGTCCTGTAATACGTGGTGCCTGAGATTGCACTAGTCCGTAAGCAATAACCCACGTTGCCATAAACCCACTTACCCACCAATGATCCCACTTAAACTGAGCCGCTAAATAAACCGGTAATGCAACCACAAACCACACATCACGCGCTGCAAATAAGCACAAACGCGCTGCACTGAGTAAATTAATTGCACGAGATTTTGAAAATAACTCTTTAAACTTAGGTTTAGTTTTAGCTTTACCCATGTCGCCTTTTAAAAACACTAAACTTATTACCCACGCTATGCTGAGTAATACAATAAGCCCAACTAAAGCGCCAATAAACCCAAATAAACTTAATAGCAAGCCACCTAAAAAAAAGCCTACGCCTTTAAGTGCGTTTTTAGACCCCGTTAAAATAGCAACCCATTTATATAATTGCGCTTGCCCGCTGTCGCCTTGAGGAACTAAATACTTAATCGCGCTTTTGGCGCTCATTTTATTTAAGTCTTTTGCAATACCACTTAGTGCTTGCGCTACCATGACATACGCAACTGTGAGCCAATCACCCGGTACACACAGCATGCCTAAGGCAACAATTTGCAGCCCTAAGCCTATATTCATAGTTTTATTTAACCCAAGTTTGACACCTAACCAACCGCCCACTAAATTGGTGATCACACCAAAAATTTCGTAAAACAAAAACAGCATGGCAATAGCCAACGCACCATACCCTAACTGATGAAAATGCAGCACCACCAGCATACGCAGTGCCCCATCGGTTAAGGTAAATGCCCAATAATTACCGGTAATAATTAAATACTGTTTTATTGCTGTAGGTAAATTAGCAAGCTGCTCAAACATGGTTAAAGCCCTTTAAACCTTATAAATGGTTAAACCAAGTCGCTTTTAGCAACTTTAAGCATAAGCTCGGCGGTACGATTAGCGTAGCCCCATTCGTTATCGTACCAAGCGTATAATTTAAGCTGTGTATTATTAATAACCATGGTAGAGAGTGCATCAATAATGCTACTACGTGGATCGGTTTTGTAATCAATCGATACCAGCGGTTTTTCTTCGTAGCCTAATACACCTGCAAGCTCGTTTTTAGACGCCTGAGCAAACCATTCATTTACCTCAGTTGCAGTTACACCACGCTCAAGCTCAAATACACAGTCGGTAATTGATGCGTTAGTTAACGGTACGCGCACGGCGTGGCCATTTAACTTACCTTTTAGCTCAGGGAATATATGCGTAATAGCTGTTGCGCTACCTGTTGTGGTGGGTATTAAACTTGTCCCGCACGAACGAGCACGGCGTAAGTCTTTATGTGGCGCATCAATAATAGTTTGGGTATTGGTAATATCGTGAATAGTGGTCATTGAGCCGTGCTTAATGCCTACTTTTTCTTGTAGTACTTTTACAATAGGCGCTAAACAATTAGTCGTACACGAAGCCGCTGTAACAATTTTGTGCTCATCTGGGTTATATAAATTATCGTTAACGCCCATAACCACATTTAAAATGCCGTCTTCTTTTACTGGTGCGGTTACCACAACGCGCTTAACACCTTGTGCTAAGTATTGATTTAACAGCTCAGTAGTTTTCATTTTACCGCTGGCTTCTATTACTACATCGCAATCAGACCAATCGGTGTCGTTAATGGTTTTGTTATTGGTAACAGCAATAGTGTGTTTACCCACACTAAAGCTATTTTCGTTTGCTGTAACGCTGTGCGCTAAACGCCCATGCACTGAGTCAAACTCTAATAAATGGGCATGTGTTTTAGCATCGCCTGCAACATCGTTTACTTTAATAAATTCTACTTCTGGCCACTCTAGTGCTGCGCGCAGTGTTAAACGTCCCATTCGGCCAAAGCCGTTAATACCTACTTTAATTGTCATAATAAATACCTTTCGTAAAGTTATATCAATTTGCTTAATTAACAGCAGCTTGCTGCACGCTCAGGGCGATTACCCATTGCATTGAGTCGATTTAAATCGTCGTTATAAAACGAAGAATTTTCGTTTCGTGTTTGTGTTATTACGCTAAGAGACCACTCTGGCAGGGCTTTATTAATGCTGTAGTACACCCATTGATTTTGCTTTCGGTCGCTCAATAAGCCACATTGCCTAAGCTGCGCTAAATGGCGCGATACTTTAGGTTGGCTAAGTTCAAGCGCAGCAACAAGCTCACACACACATAGCTCTTGCTCATGGCTAATTAATAACATGGCTTTTAAACGCGTATCGTCGGCTAAGCATTTGTAAAATTGAAGTGGGTTGAGTTGTTCCATAGCATCCTCGTTTAGTTAGTGTGCATACAATAAAACAAAACAAGAATATATGAAATAGTGAATATACGATTTTTCGTATATTTATTTATAAGCGTGGAAACTCAGCTAAATTGCAACGCACAAAAAAAGCCCAGTGGCAAAACCCCTGGGCTATTACAATGCTAAGTAATCAGTTAACTAAATAACCGAAAGTTCCACCTCAATATTCCCGCGTGTAGCGTTTGAGTATGGGCATACTTGGTGTGCTTTATTTACCAGCTCTTGCGCTGCTGCTTTATCCATATCACCTAGTGATACCGCTAATTTAACTGCAATGCCAAAACCGCCTTCAATTGCGCCAATAGATACTTCAGAATTAATGTGTGTATCACTTGGTAGCGCAATTTTTTCGCTACCTGCTACAAATTTTAGTGCGCCAATAAAACACGCTGCATAACCTGCTGCAAATAGCTGCTCTGGGTTAGTGCCTTGTCCGTCATCACCACCTAGCCCTTTTGGGGTTGATAGCTTCACATCTAAACGGCCATCGTCAGATTTAGCTACACCTTCACGGCCACCGGTTGCAGTTGCTTTTGCTGTGTAGGCAACGTTTTGTAATACATTCATAGTGAACTCCAAAGTTTATCAATTAATTTATTTTGCATGCAAAATAATAGGGTAAGTAATTAGAGATTGCAAATACTTTGCATGCAAATTAAAATGTTTTTTTGAGTTAAAGGTATTATCGCGTTGGGAGTTAGGTATGTCGTTTGAGCAATTAAAATTAAAAAATCAGCTGTGTCATAGGCTATATATGGCATCAAATAGCATTGCACGCGCTTACCGTGAGCCTTTAGCTGCACTTAATTTAACGTATCCGCAGTATGTAGTAATGATGGCGCTGTGGGAGCAAGACAAAATAACCATCGCGCAGCTAATAGATAAAACCGCTATTGATGGCGGCGCTATGACCCAAATACTCAAAAAAATGACCGAAAAATCTTTGCTAGCTGTTATTAAAAACGAACACGACAAGCGTAAACGCCTAATTCAGCTTACCCACAGTGGGCAAGCCCTTAAAAACGACGCCGCTGATATTCCAAAAAATATACTATGTAAGTTTGAAAGTGTAGACCCTACGCAAGCCAAACAGCTTATGCAGCTACTTGATTTAGTAGTCAACGATTTAACTAGCCACAGCTGCGCAGAAAATAAAGATTAAAAACTACCCCACTAACGCGGTTATTTTTTGTTGAATAAACGCCCTAAATGCGCTGATCACCGGGGTCATTTGGCGCCGGTCGGCGTACATCATATAAAGCGGTAGCGGATCGCTTTGCCACTGTGGGCATAAATGAACGAGTTGCCCGCTTGCTAAATTATCAATTACATCCAAGTACGACTTATACGCAATGCCTTTGCCCTCTAGCGCCCAGCGCCTAACCATTTCGCCATCGTTTACTATGTGTTGGCAATTTAGCTGCACTTTTTGCACCGCGCCATTTTTATAAAATCGCCACTCTTTAAACACTTCACCAAAACGCATAAAGGTAATGGTGGTATGCTGCGTTAAATTAAGGGGGTGTGTAAGTAATCCATTGTTTACTACATATTCAGGAGAGGCCACTAAAATACGCGCATTATTTAAAAAAAGCGGCGCTGCAATTAACTGCGAATCTTTTGGTACGCCAAAGCGAAGCGCAATATCAATTGATTGGCTGTAAATGTCGCTTACTTCGTCACTTAAATGCAGTTTAAGTTTTACATGCGGATATTGCGCTAAAAACTCATTGAGCCATTCACTTAGTTTATTTCGCCCCAAATCGCAGGGGGCCGATACCTGTAGCGTCCCTGTTACTTCGCCTACTGCAGTTTGCACTGCGGCTACACCTTGTTGGATAAGCGAAAGTGAATCTTTGGCGTAACTTAAAAACTGCTCCCCCGCTACACTTAAGCGTAAGCTGCGGGTAGAGCGAATAAACAGCACGTTTCCTAAATCTTTTTCTAGGCGTTTAATAGCGGCACTTACCGCCGCTGGAGTTTGCGCGTTTTGCCGTGCGGCTTCAGAAATGCTGGCGCAACTAGCTACATCTATAAAAGTTTGAATATCGTTAAATGATCGCATATTTTCAATTAAAATTTGAAAGTGCTTTAGTTTTTCATGTCTTTTTCTATTTTTCAACTGAGCTATAGTGCTTACATATTAAAAAGTACTTAAAATCATCAGGAACCCACATGAAAGCATTTGGCTACACCAAAAACACTAAAACGCTTACAGCAAGCTCTATACAAGCAATTGAACTTGATACCCCAACCGCTACCGGGCACGACCTACTTATTGAAGTAAATGCTATTTCGGTAAACCCTGTTGATACAAAAATACGTGCCAATGTAACGCCAGAGCAAGGCCACAAAGTATTAGGTTGGGACGGCGTAGGCATAGTAAAAGCCGTTGGCGAGTCGGTTTCGTTATTTAACGTGGGGGAGCGTGTATTTTACGCTGGCGATTTATCGCGCCAAGGCAGTAATGCGCAATTTCAATTAGTCGACGAGCGTATTGTGGGGCGTGCGCCTAAAACATTAACCGACGCACAAGCCGCAGCGCTGCCGCTAACCAGTATTACCGCTTACGAAATGCTGTTTGATCGCCTGCAAGTGCCTAAAAATAAGCAAAATACTCAGCAATCTATTTTAGTTATTGGCGCCGCTGGTGGCGTTGGCTCTATTTTAGTACAGCTTGCCAAGCAGCTTACTGGGCTAAACGTAGTAGGTACTGCATCACGCGAGCAAAGCGTAACTTGGCTTAAAGAGTTAGGAGCCGATCACGTGCTCGATCATTCTAAAAACTTAAACGAGCAGCGCAAAGAGCTGGGTTTAGCTGAGTTTGATTACGTTATTGGCTTAACCCATACCGACCAATACCAAGACCAAATAGTGGAGTGTATTAAACCCCAAGGTAAATTTGCGCTAATAGACGACCCAACATCGTTCGATATTTTAAAATTTAAGCAAAAATGTATTTCAGTGCATTGGGAGTTTATGTTTACCCGCTCGCTATTTACTACCGCCGATATAACAGCGCAGCACACCTTACTTAATGAAATTAGTGAACTGATAGATTCAGGTACACTTAAAACCACGCTTGGGCAAAATTTAGGCCCAATAAACGCCGCTAATTTATATAAAGCGCACCAAATTTTAGAATCGCACACATCACGCGGTAAACTTGTTTTAGAAGGCTTTGAAGCATGAACCAGATTAAAAAATTACTTTTAGTTGCAGCCTGCAGCACCGCGTTGTTAACCAGCAGTGTGTTTGCTAATACTGCTAGTCAAAATGCTGATTTAAAAACAGTAGCCACTTTTGACGCTCAGCACCCACCGGGTAACATTGCTATTACGCCATCGGGTCGTAAGTTTTTGTCGGTACATGGTTTTTACGGCCAAAAACAAAAAATTATGGAGCTATTAAGCGATGGCACCACCAAACCCTACCCTAATGAAGAATGGGCATACGCGTATAAAAACGGCAAAGGCTTTTACGATATACTTGGCATAAATGTATCAGCCGATGGCGTATTATGGATGCTTGATACATCAGGCCCTGATCATGCTGGTCGTTTAGTCGGATGGGATACCCATAAAGAGCAGCTGCATAAAATAATTTACTTAGCTAAACCCACCATTACCGACACCTCGTTTTTAAACGATTTAGTCATCGATAATAAACATGGTGTTGTATACATTGCCGACACAGCACAAGGCAGCCAAGCCGCTATTATTACCGTAAATTTAAAAACAGGTGAGGCGCGCAGAGTATTACAAAATAGCCAATACACCACAGCCGAAAACATCGATATGGTGATTGAAGGGCGCACCATGAAACTAGGCGGCCAACCAGCTCGTTTAGGCGTAAACCCAATCACACTCGACCCAAGCGAACAGTGGCTTTACTTTGGCTCTATGTCTGGCACGTCGGTTTACCGTATTGCCACCAGCGATATTAACAATAAAAGCCTGAGCGCAAGCACCCTTGAGAGTAAAGTAACGCGTTACGGCACTAAACCCATTTCCGACGGTATTATTGTTGATGGCGGCGGCAACGTGTATGTTACCGACATTACCAACGGCGCAATTGGCGTAGTAAAACCAAGCGGTAAATACCAGGTATTATTTAAAGACGAGCGCTTAAGCTGGCCAGATGGCTTTAGTTATGGCGCCGATCATAAAATATATTTTACCGTTAACGACCTACATCATTCGCCAGTATTAAGTAATGGTCAAAACGAGAGCCACGGTAAATTTAAAGTCATGTCGTTCAAACCAATAGTAAAAGGGCAAGTTGGTCGTTAAACACGCTTATGCTTGTATTTTACTTCAACCAGCCCCGCTTATTTTTTGCTGGGCTGAGTTGTTTTTATGATCCAAAAAAGTGCAAATATTGACTATTCTTACCTATTTTGGTGCTAGTTTAATTGCACAAAATAAAGCAAATAAATTAAATAGCTGATTTATATTCATAAAATATTCAACTTAACATTGGCACAATTCTTCCTTAATTAAACACGTGTTTAGTGATTCAATAAGGAATAACCATGATCAGTTTTTACCATACCCTCTATCTTTTGTGGCGTTTAGACATTAGCGTTTGGCAGGTAAACGAGCCAACCAATACACATACTACTGCCGACAAAGAACGTGCCTATGTTAAGTAACACGGTAATGTACAAAAACGCAGCGTAAGCTGTGCAAATAAGCCCAACTGCATTTTTGTACATTATTTAATTTTACACCCTGCCTATAAAATAAAACCTTCCTACTAAATACAACGTATTAAATTAAATATTGAAAACCAATGACTATACGCTTTGCAAGCGCAGCTGTTGCGTTGTATTGTTGTTATATATTAATTATTTTTGGAAAAAGTATGCGCGCCTTAGAAGTGAATTTTGATGGATTAGTGGGCCCAACCCATAACTATGCCGGTTTATCGTATGGTAATGTTGCCTCATTAAATAACGCGACAAGCTTTTCAAACCCGCAAGAGGCCGTATTACAGGGCCTAGAAAAAATGAAAGCCATGCACGATAAAGGCCTAACACAAGGTGTGTTTGCGCCTCACGCACGCCCCGATTTAAACGTGCTTCGTCGTTTAGGCTTTACCGGTAACGACGCACAAGTTATTCATAAAGCATTTAAAGCAGACCCTATTTTATTACGTGCATGTTATTCGGCCTCTGCAATGTGGACTGCAAACGCAGCAACTGTTTCACCTTCGCCAGATACACTCGATGGCAAAGTGCATTTTACGTCGGCTAATTTAAATAATAAATTTCATCGCTCGCTAGAGCCTGCTACAACTACCCGCTTATTAAAAGCCATGTTTAATAACGATAGTTATTTTACACACCATACTCATTTACCTGATCAAGGCTTTTTTGGCGACGAAGGCGCTGCAAATCACACCCGTTTTTGCGACAGCCATGGTGAGCAAGGCCTAGAAATGTTTGTATTTGGCGCTAGCGCCTTTAACAGTCAATTACCTAAGCCTGTTAAGTTTCCTGCAAGACAAACACTCGAAGCCTCAGAAGCCATTTGCCGATTACATAACTTAAAAGAATCGAGCCAAATTTTGCTTCAGCAAAACCCGGACGTAATAGACCAAGGTGTGTTTCATAACGATGTAATTGCCGTTGGCAACGCAAATGTATTACTTTGCCACCAGCAAGCATTTTTAAACCAAGAGCAAGCACTTCAAGACGTAAAAGCTGCGTACGTTGGTAATAAAGAATTTTATATAATTGAAGTACCATCAAATAAAGTTAGCATCAACGAAGCAGTAAGCAGTTACTTATTTAACAGCCAGCTAGTTAGCTTAGATGATGGTTCAATGCTGTTAGTTGCCCCGCAAGAGTGCCAACGTAATAGTGCAGTAAATGCCTACATTGAAGAAATGATTATGGCCGATAACCCAGTAAACCAAGTACAGTTTTTTGACCTGCGTCAAAGTATGCAAAATGGTGGTGGTCCTGCCTGCTTGCGTTTACGTGTAGCTCTTAACCAACAAGAGCTAAGTGCAGTAAACCCAGAGGTTATTTTATCCGATACTAAATACACTCAGCTTTGTGATTGGGCTAAACGCAACTACCGCGATAAATTAGGTGCAAACGACTTCGCTGACCCTGCTTTACTCAACGAAAGTTACCAAGCGCTAGATGAGTTAACCCAACTGCTTAATTTAGGCTCAGTATACGACTTTCAATTAGCGCGTTAAACTTTTTGAAACTAAAATAGCGAGCCCTGGCTCGCTATTTTTATTTATGCTAATAGTGTTTAAGTATCTTTATTAACCGTTACTGCCGATGCCATCGACTCAGATATATGCAACGTACGCTGCGGGAACGGAATACTCAGCCCTGCACCTTCTATAGCTTCTTTAACGCGTTTATTTAAATCCCACACGGTTTGCCAGTAATCGCCGTTTACTGTCCATGCACGTAATTGAATGTTCACCGCACTTTCGCCTATTGAGGTAACCATTACTTTAGGTGCAGGCTCTGCAAGTAGTCGGCTTTCTGATTCGGCGAGTTCTTTAAGTACATTTAAACCAACATCAATAGAGTCGGCGTACGAAATTCCCACCACTATATCCATGCGCCTTTTACCGTTACGGGTAAAGTTTTTAATGTTGCCGCCCCACACTTTACCGTTAGGCGATGCAATATAAAGGCCATCGGTGGTTTTAAAAATAGTCGTAAATAAGTTTATTTCTTTTACTGTGCCAAGCGTGCCGCTTGCATCTACAAAATCGCCTATTTTAAATGGCCTAAGTATCAATAACATAATGCCAGCGGCAATATTACTTAAGGTGTTTTTAAGCGCCAAACCAATCGCTAAACCCGCTGCGCCCATCAGCGCTATTAAGCTTGCCGTATTAACGCCAAAAATATCTAAAACAAACAGCCCAGCAATTATGTAAACTAAATACCCCGCAATGCTCGATAACAGCGGTAGTAGCGTTTCGTCTACTTTTTTTAATGGCGACTTAGAGTTTTTAATCGCTTTTTTAACCGAGCGCGCAATAAGTGCACTCGCAACTAAAATAGCCAACGCTAATACCACTTTGTAACCTAAAGTGATAATAGTTTCTGAATGGCTTTGCCAAAACACAATAAGTTTATCTTTCATATTTGTTCCGATAAAAAAGCTGTCACACAGCAAAATTTAAATGAGCCAAGTTAAGTTTTAGCTCATAGTTTAACGTTAACGACCAAGTACCTGTTGACCCTATAGGATTATTTTCACTCTATTTAGTGCCGATTTAATCCAACGCAAGAACAAAAAACAAACGCGCTAACAAAAAGCCGCGCGAGTATATAACCATAAATAAAATTAACCTATATTTTTTATACACACGGCAAAATTAAAGTATTAAATGAGCCGCTGTATGTTCAATTTAGGTTAACCTCAACCTGCTATGGTAAATCTTACTCAATGCATTATTTAACTAATCGAATTTCTATAATTTTGAATAGGTAAACATAGGAGAAGTAACCATGTCGAAAGAAAAAATAGTCCTCATTACAGGTGCTTCTAGTGGCATAGGTTAAGCAACCGCCAAAACACTGGTTAATAGTGGCCATAAAGTCATTCTTACAGCCAGAAGCGAAGACAAATTAACTAAATTAGTTCAATTATTGGGTGAAGATAACGCACTCAGTGTACCCGCAGATGCCACCGACTTTACCGAGCTTGAAAACGTAGTAACAAAAGGGCTCGAAAAGTTTGGCCGACTAGATGCCGCATTTGCCAATGCAGGTATGGGCGTTTCAACCGCAGGCACCGAAAAAGGTGACCCTGATGAATGGTCAACCATGATAGACATAAATATTAAAGCTCTGCTGTGGACGGCAAAAGCAACCCTGCCCCATTTACGCCAAAACAAAGGCCATTTTATATTAACCAGCTCAGCCGCTGGCCGTAAGCCTATTAAAGGCTCTATTTACGGTGCAACTAAATGGTTTGCTTACGGGTTTGGGCAAAATTTAGCTGAGGAAATGAGCGAGTGGAATGGCCGCTGTACCACCATAGCCCCTGGCATGGTAAACACCCCATTTTTTTGATGAAGCTAAACCCGACAAACTCGACCCACAAGATGTAGCCGACGCGGTATTGTTTGCAATAGAAGCAAACCAGCGCAACAGCGTACGCGAAATTTATTTAATGCCGACTAATTAACGCTGATTGGTTAAATTTGAGCTGTCAGGTTTAATGCCAATGGCGTTAAACCTGATGGTTATGGCACTTGTTATACCTGTGTTATGTGCTAAGTGAAATCATGTGTAGAAGTGGCTTTTTTAGCTGCTCTACTAAGGCAGGAAACAACGAACCAACTAGTTTTTTTCTGATTTCATATCTTTCGTTGAACCATTGAATTTCCTCTAAATCCAAATGAGATTCGTCAATTTTTGAAAGTGTTGCTTTGAATCCACCTGACGGTAATTTTGTTAAATTTTGTACTGTTTCGTAAAAACCTTCGATGCTATCTGGAATGTCTAAAAGTATTGCATTCTTATCTTCTGAGTACCAAAGGCTTTTGGGATAACTAGTGATGAGGTAACTTTCGAGACCTATCGTTGCATCAAATTGATCTCTTCGTTCTACTGGTAGCTCTATTTTAAATAAATGATACGAACTCTCATTAGACATAATTATTCCTTTTATCAGTCATTTTTTTCATCATAGGGTATAGCGCCTTGCTCACCGGAAAATTAGGAGCGCAGCGAGTAATTTTTCCGAGTGCAGCAACTTGTTAGGCCTCGGCGTCATAGATTTCTCTGATTTTTTGTTTCATTCGTGGAGTGACTGCAAAGCCTTCTTCAGTAATGTGACTTATTGCTATGTAAGGTTTGCTACTACCTCCACTTGGTAGCCCAAGCTCCTCTTCTATATCGTTTGCTAATACCACCGAAGAACCAATATTAATATCTATCTCATCCACGATCTTTTGTGTAGATCGATCTGCAGACGCGATTGCATCTGCTCCTTTGTGAGCCTGATGATCTCGATCATAAACTGCTATATATGGAATGGAAAATTTATTCATAAGCTTAACGTAAAGTGGGATATTATCTTTTGAGCCACAATCGATTAAGGTATATTCGTACCTAAACACACCTAAATCTTTAGCTAATAATGGAAATACAGTTTTTTCTGTAGCTCCCTCTAGTAAAACTACCTTACTGGCAAAAAATAGCTCTCCACGATCAGGGTTGATCCAGTAAGAAAGATTGAAATCTTTTTTTGAATCTCCATCAAACAAGTCTTCAGTGCATTGCTTAACCTTAGTGCCATTCTCTTCATCATCTTTTGTTGCTATGTAGATAGACTTATAGCGTTCAACGTCAATAAGGCCGCTGGAATGCGTGCAGAGGATAACTTGACTACCTGATTCTGACAGTGAAACGAAAGAGTCAAATAACGACCTTTGCGCTTGGGGATGTAAATAAAGCTCAGGCTCTTCGAATATAAAATACCTAGAATTAGATGATTTCCTATGACCTTGTTCTTCCGCAGACTTTGCTTCAGCATGAGCTTTCTTAGCCACTACTTGTATTAGTGCAACGGTCAGAGCTCGTTGTAAACCATGCCCTTTTCGTTTTATATCTGTTCTGACGCCATCATCAACCCAAACCTGAGTATTTGCTTTGAATACACTCTCAATATCAGGAGCGCTTACCTCAATATCTAATTTTGCCCCCCATGAAGCAAGCTCGTCAGTTAACTCTTGCTCAAAATCGGTTAATTGTTGAGGTCGTTCACTATTATCATTGCCTTCATGATCTCTTTTGTTCAGGGTAGAAAAAAGGTGTCCGAGCTTTTCCTTTGTTTCTTTCCAGTCATTATTGTGTTCAGACATTAAAGTTACGACATCGGCAAACATTTTGCCGAACACACTGGAATCTTTTGAAGAAAAATCATCGGAGGCTTCTTTTACAGCTGGTATAAAGTAAACCTCACCAAATATTCCCTTCGCGACACTTTTCAACCCAAGAAAGTTTGTTACCTCAAGTTCAAAAGCGAATTGAATATCTTCTCTGTTATTTTGGATGTATTCGTTTTGGGCATCGATAATATTTTGTTTGGTAATTCGCCCAGAATCCGGTATGTAAGAGTGGAATGGCAGGCTGGAAGCAAGCTCCCTTTTTGTATAGGCAGAAGCATTGGCTTCTTGAAGCCAATCCTCTGATGGGTTTTCTATATATCCTCGATATTCAAAGCTACCGCCTAAAAAAGCTGTTTTTCTTACGACTATTTTTTCCTCGGAGGTTAAATACTTCTTGAAAGTAGTTTTGTCTGAATCATCAAGATCACCAAACTCAATTTCTACGAATAGTTCAGCAGAACCATGATAGAAATCTAGATCTTGTTGTTTAACCTCACCAAAAAAAAACAAGACAGAAGATAAAAGATTCGACTTGCCATGGTTATTTTGGCCAATGATAACCATTAGATCTTGTGCCTTTAGCTTTACTTCTTTACAGAGCGCCAGTTTTTAATCCATATACTTTCAATTTTCACTATTTATTCCTTGTGACCTAAAAATTCAGCCTACGACATTATTCTTTTTACAAATCGGCAAATGTCCCTATTTTATACCAGTTTCATCCTAGCCACATAATAAACACCTGTAAACAGTTGAGACCAGTAATATCAAATATATTGACGTACAGTAATACTGGCTGCTGCTTAGCTAAGTGGTTTTATTTTAAATACCAGTGGTTAAATTAATAACACATACACTCCATAACTTTTAAACTTGTAACTCGTTATTATTTATAAAAGTCATAAACTACGCCTATTGAATACTCTGTATTTATACTTCATATTAGCTGAACTATTCTCCAATTATTAGGCTGTTATGTCACTTTTAAAATTTAGCCAAGCACTTATTCTTACCCTTGCAAGTACCCTACCGCTTACAAGCCATGCGGCGCTTAATAAAAATGAGCGTGAAATAGTAAAACAAGTTGAGCAAAACATGCCTCAAGCACTTGAAGAGATAAAACAAGCGGTAAACATTAATAGCGGCTCGCTTAATATTGAAGGCGTAAAAAAAGTAGGCACTATTGCAAGCGAGCAACTAAAAGCGATTGGTTTTAAGGTTGAGTGGTTAGATGGCAGCGCGTTTAACCGTGCTGGGCATGTACTCGCTACGCATGAGAGTAAAAACCCCGATGCAATAAAAATACTGATGATCGGCCATCTAGATACGGTGTTTGCCAAACACGATAACTTTACTACCTATAAACAAATTGATGAACACACCGCGAGCGGCCCAGGTATAGCCGATATGAAAGGCGGCAACACTATTATAATTACCGCGCTTAAAAGCCTGCAAGCGCTTAATTTACTTGAAAACGTAAGCGTAAAAGTACTGCTTACCGGCGATGAAGAAAGCAGCGGTCGCCCGCTTAGTTTATCTAAAAAGGCGATTGTTGATGCAGCAATTTGGGCTGACGTAGCGCTAGGTTTTGAGAACGGCGATAACAATATTAAAACCGCGATGGCGGCGCGCCGTGGCTATACCGGCTGGACATTAAATGTAACGGCCAATGCGGCTCATTCGTCGCAAATATTTAGTGAAAGTGTGGGCTATGGAGCTATTTACGAGGCGTCGCGTATTTTAAATGACTTTAGAGAGCAACTTGCCACGCAACCTAATTTAACCTTTAACCCGGGGCTTATTGTGGGTGGCACTGATGCACAGTACGACAGTGCTAACTCGTCAGCCACAGCATTTGGTAAAAGTAATGTAATTGCACAAACCGTGCATGTAGCGGGTGATTTACGTGCGCTTTCGCCAAAGCAGGTAGAGGGCGCTAAAAAAGTGATGCAGCAAATAGTGGCTAAAAGCTTAAATGGCAGCCAAGCTGAGCTTATTTTTGAAGACGGCTACCCACCAATGGGATTCACCGAAGGTAATAAAAAGCTGCTTGCACTGTATAGCCAAGCGAGCCAAGACTTAGGCTATAACAAAGTGGTGGCTGCAAACCCTCGTAATGCCGGCGCTGCTGATATTTCGTTTGCTGCAAACCATGTTGATATGGCGCTTGATGGCCTTGGCCTAATGGGCAGTGGCGCGCACACTAAAAACGAAACCGCCGATATAACCTCGCTTAATAAAAACACCGCAAAAACAGCACTGCTTATTTATAGATTAGGGAAAATGTAAAAGTATTTAAAAACGAGTGCTGTTATTTTTGCACTCATTTTAAATACATGTGATGAAAAAATGTCTATCACGACATTATTTTAAAGAGTAAATCTCGCACTGTTGCGGGTTCAAACGGTTTATCACAAATGGCATCAACGCCCGCTTGCGCAATATTAGCTAGATGGGTGTCGTTTGCCTCTGAGCTCACCATTAAAATAGGAATATGCGAGTAAGCATTTGAGCCACGTACTGTTTCGGTTAACTCACGCCCATCCATTTCCGGCATGTTATAGTCGGTAACAATCAAGTCGAACGACTGCTCGTTAAGTTTTTCAATTGCTTGTTTACCATCTTCTGCTTCAACCGGGGCTGGAATTCCCATACCAGCAAGCACACGAATAATATGCTTGCGCGCAAAACGACTATCATCAACAACAAGTACACGTAAAAGTGTGACATCAAAGTGCTCTAGTTCTACCTCTTCTTCTGTAATTATATCGAGCGTTGCTTTTAATGCGCGTGTAATTGCATCTGCACTGAATGGTTTAGGTAAAATAGCTAATACGCCCGACTGCCTTAATTGCTCAAGGTATTTTTTATTTCTTTCGCTCGAGATTAACATAAACGCTTGGCTTTCTGTGCGCGGATTTGAGCGAATATTTTGTAACAGAGAATCTGCAGTACCATCGGCTAGGTACATGCTACTAATAACTAAATCTGGGTGATACTTTTCTAGCAATGCTAACGTTTGCGCTTGATTACTTGCAGTTTCTACTTGCGTTACACCACATTGAGTTAGTGATTTGATTATCAGTTTTTGCTGAACCTCTGACGGCTCTACTAATAATATTGATAAATTGGCTATTGCAGTTAAATCACTCATGTAACTCTCTTAGGTCATGTTATTTTAAACGATTTCGGTTTACAGTTTCATTATAAAACAACATGTATCACTGGGGTTAACAAAACGCATATTTTTATGTATTTATTTGTAAGTTTTAAATTACATAAATAAATTAGCAATGCTGGATATACTCAAGTGCAGTCATTTTTTTATAGCTTACATTTGGGTGTAAAACATGCGCGGGACTAGGATCTACCACCTCAATAGGTATGCTGTAAGTACGAGCTATTTCAATTGCCATTTGAGTGATATTGACACTAAATGAGGTGCCTATAAATACAATTTTATCGGCATTGAGCATACGCTGCTGTGCTTCGGTTATTCTGTAAAGCTCGGTGTAGTATTCATCAAATAATAAAACAAAGGGCTTAAATGAATGGTTTAACTCAGGCGTTTGGTTTTGAATATTAAATAGCTCAAAAAGAGAGTCATGCAGGCGGCTTTCGTCTACGCTATCCCATGGGGTCATTAGCGGTTTAACTGCTTCGCCTTGTTCATGGAATAACGTCATTTGATCCAGCCTGCCATGTATAGCAATGTAATTTTTATTACCCGCTTTGCCATCAAGCCCATCTATATTTTGGATTATTAAGTTTTTATCGCTAAGCCAGTGGTGTACGTCGTTAGGGCCATGGTTACGATACGTTGCAAAGCGGTTGTAATACCAGGCTAAAAACTCGCGCGGATTGTTTTGATACATAGCACGCGTGGCCATTTCCATAGGCGTATAGTTTTTACTGCCTATAGTCCAAAAGCCATCTTCGCCCCTAAAAGTAGGTATACCACTAGCAGCGCTTACCCCTGCGCCTGTAATATAAAGCGTATTCACTTTGCTACCTCATAACCTGTTACATCGCTTATTACTTGTTGTTGGTTGTTCATACCTCCAACACGATATAAAGCCCCGTTGTGCTCAAGTAGCCCGCGGTGATCCATAGTGCCTGCGGCTAAAGGCGATAAAACTTGCCATGAATTTTGCTCAATATTAAAACGCCACACGTGTTTACTTGCCGGTGCTGGCTTTTTATCATAACCAATGCCGTTATAGTTATAGGGGTTGTTAGAACCAGCCATCATGTAAATGTTGCCATTGTAACTTGTAGCAGCCATACGGTAATGCGACTCACCTGTAGGATGAGGTAACGTGCGCCAATCTATTTTTTGCACATTGTTAGCATCTATTGTGCCTTTTAAACACTGCGCAACACCTGTAAACGAGCGGCGTGAATCTGGGTTTGCTTGGGTTTTAACGCCATCGCATATAACAATAGTGTTACCACTAATAGCAGCTGCTTGGCCAAATACAGGCTCGCCTAAAAAAGGTGATGCCTGTTGCCATGTGTTGGTTTGGGTATCGTATACCTGTACTAAATTTACGTTACCATCGTTATGCCAGCCGCTAATCAGGTAAATGTAGCGCTCTTTGTAGCTCAGCGCTACACTGTCATCTACCGGTACTGGCATGCTTGCAAGGTGTTTGTATGTATTGCTTTTTATATCAAAACGGTAAACATCGGGACTTGAAATTTCAGTATGGTCGCTATCTACCGTATAACCACCAAATACATAGGCGTATTCACCTAAGCCCACAGCAGTACTTGCTAAGCGCCCTTTTAGTGGCAAACTTGAAGGCACACTCGCTTGCTGCTGCCATGCGCCCTCACCTAATTTAAGAGAAAATACCTTGTTGTGTACATCGGTATGTTGTTTGTTTTTACCCAGCCCCATAAAACTTAAAAAGTAGCTTTGGTTTTGTACTGTAACCTTAGCTACGGCATTGTTTGCAACGGGCTCAGGTAAAACAGGAAGACTAGCTAGCAGTGCAGAAAAAATAAAACTCATATAATATTCTGATAATCGTTAAATGCAACAAGATTAATTTATTTTTTAACCCTGAACCAGTATTGATAGGCTTTATTGAGAATAAATTTAATTACGCCACCATTAGGAATCACCATCATTTTAATTTATCAAAGCATTTTTATGCGAAACAACCTGATTTAGGTGGCAAAAAGCAATCAAACATGGGCTTAATACTTTCGTTATAAGATAATATATATAATCAATCATTTAAACCTACACTTAGTAATGATGTTATTTTAACCAAAATTGCTATATGAGCTAATGATATACGAATAAAAGTAGTTTCGATTTTTATTAATGACGATAACGTATTTTCTATGTTTAAAGCTTTTACGATGTTAATGTAATGTTTTAAAAAGCAACCTCGCTTATATAATCTTTGACTAGGTAGGAGATCCTTAGTGAAATTTTCGTATCAATCACTATGGCCATTTTTATTATTATCGCCGCTTGTGATTGCAGACCCTTTTGAAGACACAGAGCTAGACCTTCGCGCATTAATGGAAATGGATGTGTAAGTAACGTCTGCAATGGAAGCGAGCACAGTCTGCATTTAATACCGCCTCGTCAATCTATGTATTAAGCAAAGAACAAATATATAAGTCGGGTGCAAACTCAGTACCTGAAGCGCTAAAAATGGTGCCAGGTCTTATAGTTAGGCAACTTGATAATAACCAATGGGCAATTTCTTCGCACGGTGTTGCTTCTCGATTTTCAAGTAAACTTTTAGTTATGGTGGATGGGCAAAGCTTATATACACCTAAATTTGCTGCTGTCTACTGGGAAACACTTAACGTCCCACTTTATGATATAGAACGAATAGAAGTTATTCGCGGTCAAGGCGGCTTATTGTGGGGCACAAATGCAAATAATGGTGTTATCAATATTATTACTAAAAACAGTATTGATACCCGTGGGGCCTATGCAAATGCTACTACGGGTAATCAAATAAACATTAATACCAATGTACGCTATGGTAACGATTTAGCTAATAAAGGAAGCTATCGTATTCATGGCCATGTAAAAAATGCCAATGAATCAAAAAAAGGAATTTCGTTAGAGCCTACCGACACAGCAAAACAACATTCTTTTGGCTTTCGTACCGACTTTACACCTAGCGATGAATGGTCGGCATTGGTTCAAGGCGACGTTACTCACTCAAACCTAGGGCAAAACTTTCGTGGAGTCATTGACGCAACTAATAAAAACGTTTTATTTTCGGATGACTTATCACGCACAGATTCGCGTGTTATGGCGCGCCTTGAAAATAGAATATCACCAGATGCCAATCAAATGTTGCAAGTGTCGTGGTTAAAGCAAAGTGGTAATCAGACCTATATAAAAGAAAATTTTGAATCTATAGATATAGACTACCAAATGAACTTTTTATATGACTCTTTGCAGCTAGATTGGGGGCTAAATTATAGGTATAACAATATCTCTTTTGACGAGAGCCTATTTTTAGACAGTGATAAAAACCTTAGCAACCTTCAACAGTATGGCGGGTTACTTCAGGCTCAATACAATGTAATACCTAACTCTCTAGACCTTATTATTGGCACTAGGCTCGATCACAATGACTTAACTGGTTGGGAAAACCAACCATCAGCTAGGGTTATTTATAAGCCACAAGAAAACCACCTAATTTGGGGAGCCATATCTAGAAGTGTTCGTACACCAACCCTTATAGAGTTTAATGATGACTATAAAGTGAATGGCACGGTTGTAGAAGAGGCGCTCGGAGGAAGTGCTGGGATTAGAGCTATTGATGAATATGCGATTGCAACTTTCCTCAATGGCAACGACAACGTTGAATCAGAAAATTATGTTTCATACGAGTTAGGCTACCGCTTTGAAAGTGAAAACACCTCTGTGGACTTTTCTGCATTTCATACCGATGCCGATAATATCGCTGCAATTAGATTTAACACCGATCCTAATCAGTTTTTGCCCGCGATACGTTTATTTCAACTCGGTCAATTTGAACAAGCCGCATTTGCGCTTACTCAAACCCGTGTTGACCTTGATATTGTCTCAGAGGGTGAAACAACAACTAACGGGGTTGATATAGTCGCCACTTGGCAACCTTTTAATAACCTAAGTACAGAACTAGTGTATAGCGCCAAATGAATCTGAGGTTAGATATCAAGATTCTAAAACTGTGACCAAATTTTATTGACCACCTGTATCTTGAGGCTTTGGATGATTAGCTATCTCCAAGCTCTAAAATCAGTGAGGATGTTGTACCACGTAATGTTTAACATTGAGCTGTAGATTATCCCCTGATTTTACTTTCTACATACCCATAGCAGAAAAAAATGGATTAATAACTGATATTGGTAAATGGGTTGAGTCTCAAGCAATACAAGACTGTATTTTATTTAATACACTTTCAAATAAGCTGATCCAAGTAAGCGTCAATACCTCACCACTTGAAATTGATCGTTCAGGAGAATGGGTTGGTGGATGGATACAGGCTAGTAAGCAATATAACTTACCCGCACACTCAATTTTAATTGAAGTAACAGAGAATACTTTAATGGGTACTGACGCAGAGTTTAAAAGACAGTTAAAGCACCTAAGTGAATTTCAGATAGATGTTGCTATTGATGACTTTGGTGTAGGGTATTCATCACTGGCTTATTTACAACGGCTAGATATCGACATACTAAAAATTGATCGCTCGTTTATACAAGACATAGAAACAAATGAAAACAGCATTGCTCTGGTAAAAGCTATTATTACAATGGCTCATAACTTAAATGTAGAAGTCGTTGCTGAAGGCGTAGAAGATCAAAAACAATATTTGTTACTGAAACAGTTAAATTGTGACTACATCCAAGGATACTTTTTTTCAAAGCCTGTATCAAAACAAGAATTTGTTAAATATTTTATCGATAAATAAGCACTCTCTAAAACCAGCGGGGTACAAGCTGCGAATATTGCTTATACTCAGCAGTAAAGCTCTCGGATAAATGCTTTTCTTCTACCAATGTTTGCCTGTGAATAGCTACAACTCCAACTATTAAACATACCAAACTAAATATACTCGGTAATGCTAAGAAAAACCCTACTTGAGCTGCTATAACACCCAAATACATAGGGTTTCTTGAAAACTGATAGAGTCCTTTTGTTTTTAGTATCCGTGGACCGTTTGGATCAACTCCTGAGCGCCATAGTGAGGCCATATTAAAATGAACTATCATTGACAAAGCAAACCCAGCTGTAAGCAGCGCATTACCAAACATAACGCCAGGCCAGCCATTCAGACCAGTAAAAACACCTAGGTAATTATCAAGCGATGGTATAAACACCCGCAATACACAAATAAACCATATTAACGCCCTAAAAAACTTAAACGCAGTGTGATTCCACCAACTTGCACAATACTTAACTCCAGGAAAAACAATGCTTTCTTTAGAAGTACGTGTCACATAAATAATTCTAAATGTATAAAAACCAGCTACAAAGGTATAAAACAAAGCAAGATAAATACGAGTAAACTCTATTAAAGAAGATGAGTCATCAATAAGTAAGGAGAAAGGCATAGAAGACCCTGAATGAGTAAAAGCGTTAACGAAAGAAGAGCATAAAGCCCATAAGGCTTATTAACAAGTAAAGTTAAACAAAATCTACAAAAACTTACTTTTATAGCAAGTACATATTAATCACTACGCTTTATTAAATCGCTAGTATTTTTTTTATATTATTACGCTCCTTAAGTAATTACATGGGAAAATAAAGCTGTAAAATAACAACACCATTATTGTGTTAGTACAGCCTTGCGGAGATTCACCTTTCGCTGTTTCGTTTGATTACTGGGCTCGGCATGAAAAACCTTAAACAACAAACAACCCGTCACATTGCTGTAACGGGTTTTTCTTATTTGGAGCCTTGCAATGCCGAAGTGCCCACAGCGTTGGAAGGTCACAGTGGAATGGGTTACTATCATGGCCAATACATTGGATAGCCACAACACTGTTCACAAAGAGGCGCTTCGCTTAAGAGACACTGCGCTTTAGAGAGAGAAATGCTTAATTTTACTTTTCTATAGACGTAAAAAAAACCGGCTCTTTCGAATCGGGCTTTCTTGTATTTGAAGTCGGTGCGCTACGCAGTAGAATGTCGTGGTGCCCACAGCGGTGGAGAGTCACATAGCAAATGGGACACTATCATTGGCCGGGGCTCGCCTTCGAGCTGTTTTGTTTCACTACTGAGTTCGTCATGGGCTCTTGGCTATTTATTAAATCCCAGATAGCAAAAAACCCGTCACATTGTAACGGGTTTCTTTAATTT
>NZ_PNDY01000089.1:0-337 GCF_005886645.1 Pseudoalteromonas sp. S408
ATCATCCGGCGCTGCGATGACGAGGCCTGATGGCGCTCACTGCAGGGCGCGCAGCCCCGCCATCGGCGGCTGACGCCTCACTTCTCTCGACAGCCAGAAGCCCAGCCCGCCGATCAGCACGCCCCCCGCCAGCGGCAGCCGCACCCACAGCCACGGATGCAGCACCACCGGCAGCCCCAGCCAGCCGGAATAGAGTCCGACCGCCGCACCTTCGGCGAGCATCGCCGCCAGCAGCCCACTGAGCAGACCGAGCAGCACGAACTCAGCGGCCTGCAGGCGGGCCAGCAGCCCCTGGCCTGCGCCGAACACCTTGTACAGCGCGCCTTCGTGCTCACGT
>NZ_PNDY01000090.1:0-387 GCF_005886645.1 Pseudoalteromonas sp. S408
TCTCGTTATCCAAGAAGGACAGCAGACGATCACGCGTATCGATCAGGTCGACCTTGACGCCACGGCCGGAGAAGATCGAGGCGTACTCGGAGCCGATGACACCGGCGCCGTAGATGATCAACGTGCGCGGCGTGTGCGACAGGCCCAGGATGGTGTCGGAGCAGTAGATGCGCGGGTGGCGGAAGTTGACGTCCGCCGGGCGGTAGGGACGCGAGCCGGTGGCGATCACGACCTTCTCCGCGTGCAGCTCCTCGACCCCTTCATGGGCATCGCGCACCACGACGGTGTGCTCGTCCTTGAAGCGCGCGGTACCGAAGAACACATCGATGCGATTGCGGGCGTAGAAGCGCGTACGCATCTCGACCTGCTGCTCGATGGTGCGGCGTG
>NZ_PNDY01000091.1:0-200 GCF_005886645.1 Pseudoalteromonas sp. S408
CCATAAAATATTGGGTTTACCAAGCTTAATCTCTTCTATATAGTTTTTTAATTGCTCGTAATCACGGAGGGGAACTGATTGTGTAAATGATTGATAATCATTTACTTCCTTCAATTTATGATCCCCACCAAACTGTGTTCCCGAACCTGTACGTATGAGATTATGGAGAATAGCATCTTGGTGTTCTACCGCCAAGAGCA
>NZ_PNDY01000092.1:0-270 GCF_005886645.1 Pseudoalteromonas sp. S408
ATTTAACTTTTCACGTATTGACCAAAAACGCTATGCCGATATTGAGATAAAACATGTCATTTCGGGTTCTGTCCTTAACCTAAATAATTTACCTCAAGGGGAAATCAGAGATGTGCAATGGTCTGCGAATAGTCGTTTTTTGAGCTTTGTACTTGAGCAGGTAAACTCAGCGACACTTTGGGTGTTTGACGTACAAAGAAGAAGGCTAGAGCAAGTTACTCAGTCAACACTCAATGGCTTTTTGACAACTTCACCTTATCAATGGTTACC
>NZ_PNDY01000093.1:0-252 GCF_005886645.1 Pseudoalteromonas sp. S408
ACAGTAATACTGATCATGCCGAAAAGGATACCTTTTGGGGAGTTAACTTTTCGATGCCGCTTTTTGAGCAGGCTAAGCTAAACGACCCTACGGAAGCGGCACCAGCGCCGATTTTAGATAATCATAAAAGGCGTGAGGCTGCATTTGAAGCGCACTATCAACAGCAACGAGAATTAGCTCAAAAGCCGCTAGAAGAAGCTAAGCAAGAAGTAACTGAGCGTGATGAATACAGAAAGTCACTTACGCTGCAAA
>NZ_PNDY01000094.1:0-285 GCF_005886645.1 Pseudoalteromonas sp. S408
GCCAACTTCGTACCATCTGGTATTGACCCATTACTACAAAGCTTCACACAAAGCTCTGCACAAATCATTGACCCAACGATTGCGGTTAACCCGTTAAATAACTGGTTCTTTACCTCAGCATCAAGCGTATTTATCATCCTACTAGGTTGGTACATTACTGATAAAATTATTGAGCCACGTTTACAAGCCACTAAAGAAGATGGCGACACAGATAACCTTCCTTCTTTTGATGAAGTCACTTCTAAAGAGCTTAAAGCATTCATGGTTGCGTCTTCTGTGATGATT
>NZ_PNDY01000095.1:0-282 GCF_005886645.1 Pseudoalteromonas sp. S408
ATGAATTCAATACTTCGCAGCAAGAAATGGTAGCGTTATGTCCTAAATAGGAGTTGAGCA
The DNA here is from genome assembly GCF_005886645.1 of Pseudoalteromonas sp. S408. NCBI lineage: Bacteria > Pseudomonadati > Pseudomonadota > Gammaproteobacteria > Alteromonadales > Pseudoalteromonadaceae > Pseudoalteromonas > Pseudoalteromonas sp. S408. The sequence goes on from NZ_PNDY01000095.1 coordinate 61, forward strand.
ATCGTGCCCCATATTTTAGTTGGGAATGATCGGCCATAATAAATCTTACTGCTTTAACGCCGTAAAATATACGGCAGCCATAACCGATGATGCCATTCACTATTTCACAACCCTCCCCAATTTGGGTACGGCCTTCTTCCCCTGAATTAACGGTAAGATTTTTTAGTTTGTTCGCCCCTTTAAAATAAGCATCGGTACCTACCCAAACATCTTTTATGATCT
>NZ_PNDY01000096.1:0-452 GCF_005886645.1 Pseudoalteromonas sp. S408
GAGCGTGTGGCAAGCCGACTGCTGAATGGCTCTGCGCCTTCCTGCAGCCTGATTCTTGTGGCCTATCGACAACAGCTGCCGATTGCCTACAAGGCTGGGTATGCGCTGAATTCAGAAGAGTTTTACAGCTGGCTGGGTGGCGTACTGCCTGATCACCGCCAGACAGGGATAGCCACTCGCCTGCGAGAGGCACAGGAACGCTGGGCACGTGAGCAGGGTTACCAACGTATCCGGGTCAAATCAATGAAACGATATCCCGCCATGCTCAAATTGCTTGTCTCGGCGGGCTATCAGGTCTGCGCATATGAAGATGCTGGCACGCCTGAGGCCAGCAAGATCGTGTTCCAGAAAATGCTATAGGCTCGCCAGTCCAACCTGTTCGAAGCAATGTCACTATTACTCAATCAGCAATCGCTGCCTCACGCACTGACGCGGCACCTGTATCAGCGATA
>NZ_PNDY01000097.1:0-238 GCF_005886645.1 Pseudoalteromonas sp. S408
CAACTATAATGACCCTCAACATACGAGAAGCAGAACAATTCTTATCGGCTGCAGGAAGCGATTGTGGAATTGCCAATGTTAATATTGGAACAAGTGGGGCCGAAATAGGCGGGGCATTCGGAGGAGAAAAAGAAACGGGAGGCGGCCGTGAGAGTGGAAGTGATGCTTGGAAAGCCTACATGCGCAGACAAACCAATACTATTAACTGGGGAAAAAATTTACCATTGGCACAGGGGAT
>NZ_PNDY01000098.1:0-307 GCF_005886645.1 Pseudoalteromonas sp. S408
ATTGAACATGAAATCAACAGTGAAGAACCTGAAGTTGAACAAGATGAGAGTACTTCATTAACAAATAGCATCGAAGATGAGCCAAAGATCGAGGACTTTCCAGAGTTTGATGAAGAAGCAGCGCTAGAAGCTGTTACTGATGAGCAGACTCTAGAAGCTCAAGATACGCCTATTCAAGAAGAGACAGTGCAGGAAGAAGTAGAATCTCCAAGCGAAGATGAACTAATTGCAGACAGCATCGAAGATGAGCTTGAAATTGAAGACTTCCCTGAGTTTGATGAAGATGCAGCGCTAGACGCTGTTACTG